>JAIXTB010000289.1 GCA_027484385.1 Neisseriaceae bacterium
GCACGTCCACGCCTTTGTTGTTAAAGCCCATGCGGTTGATGATGCCCTGGTGCTCGGGCACGCGGAACAGGCGCGGCTTGGGGTTGCCGTCTTGCGGGCGCGGGGTGATGGTGCCGATTTCGATAAAACCGAAACCCAGTGCCGCCAGCGCGTCGATGTGGTCACCGTTCTTGTCTAGGCCAGCGGCCAGGCCTACCGGGTTGGGGAAGGTCAGCCCCATGGCTTTTACCGGGTTGCGGCCAACCTTGCGGGTAACGAGGCCGGTGAGCTGCAACTGGTGGGCGGTATCCAGCATTTTCAGCGTGGTTTCGTGGGCAGACTCGGCATCGGTGCGGAACAGCAAGGGGCGTAGCAGGGGGTAAAGCATAGGGTCTCCGTGGGCGAAAAAACGCCCGGCATTATAACCGGGCGGGGGTGTTTTGGGGCTGCGCCGTGCGGGGCGCTGTGGCGCAGCCGGCCACAGCGCTAGACGATCTGGCAGGCTTCGTCAAAGCCCAGACGTGGCGAGCGCGGGTACACCTTGGTGGCGTCGCCGTAGCCCAGGTTGATCAGGAAGTTGGCTTTTACATTACCCTGCGGGAAGAACGCGGCTTCCACGGCGGCGGCGTCAAAGCCGGACATCGGGCCGCAATCCAGCCCCAGGGCGCGGGCGGCCATGATCAGGTAGGCGCCTTGCAGGCTGCTGTTGCGGAAGGCAGTGGCCTGGATGGCGGCGTCGTTGCCGGCAAACCAGCTGCGGGCGTCAGCGTGCGGGAACAGCTTGGGCAGCTGGTCGTAAAACTGCATGTCCATGCCCACTATCACGCATACCGGGGCGGTCATGGTTTTGTCCACATTGCCTTCCATCAGGCAGGGTTTCAGCTTGGCTTTGGCGGCGTCCGATTGCACGAATACAAAGCGGGCCGGGCTGCAGTTGGCGCTGGTGGGCGCCATTTTCAGCAGGTCGTACAGTTGGTGCAGGGTGCTGTCGCTGATGGCACGGTCTTGCCAGGCATTGTGGCTGCGTGCATTGCTGAATAGCTGTTCCAGGGCAGATTGGCTGATATGCGTGGTCATGGCGTGTTGTCTCCGTGCTATAGGTCTTGTCGGGTGCTTACTGCGGCATTTTCACCGCGATGCCGCCCGGCAGGCTGCCCGGGCTGCTGGCGGTATTGGAAATGATGGTAATGGCGACGCGGCGGTTTTGTGCGCGGCCTTCTGGTGTGTCGTTATCGGCAGAGGGCTTGGTTTCACCGCGGCCTACTGCCACCAGCCGCTCTGGCGCAATGCCGTTTTCCATGAACAGGCGCACGATACTGCCGGCGCGGGCGGCAGACAGCTCCCAGTTGGACGGGAAAAAGGCATTGCGGATGGGGGTGTTGTCGGTAAAGCCTTCTACCTGCACCTGGTTATCCACCGTGGCCAGCTGGCGCGCTACGTCGGCCAGCAGGGCAGGCGAGGTGCCATTGGGGGCGGCCTGGCCGGCAGGGAACAGCGCGGTGTCCTTGATCTCGATGTGCACGCCTTCTTCGTCCTGCCGCATGGACAGCTGACCGCCTTGTATCAGCGGCGCCAGGCTCTTGGCCAGGCCGCTGGAGAGCGTTTCCAGCTTGCGCCGCTCTTTCATGCGCGCCTCGCTCTTGATGGCGGTGGCAATCGGCTTGGTATCGGGGATCTCGATCATGGTGTTGGCCCCGCCGCTGGGTGGCGTTACCTGGATGGCCAGGTTCCCGCTGCGAAATGCATCGGTCATGGCGCTGGACAGCACGCGGTATTTGCCCTCGTTGACTTGCGAAATGGCGTACATCACCACAAAAAAGGCGAACAGCAGGGTAATGAAGTCGGCGTAGGAAACCAGCCAGCGTTCATGGTTTTCGTGTTCTTCTTCCTCGCGTCGGCGTCGGGCCATGGTGCGCTTCCTGCAAAAAGGTTGGCCGCAAGGTGCGGCCAACGTGGGTTGCTCTGTGGGGTGGCAGCTTAGTGCAGCCGGGCCTCACCCAGCATGGCGCGTACGCCACCGCTAAACGAGACGCCGATGCGGCGTGCCACGCGGCTGGCCAGGTCGTCGTCCGGGGTGAAATCAACCAGCTCTTCGGCCTTGATCACATCGCGCGCTACCGAGCCCACCGAGCCCAGGCCGTCTGCCAGGCCCAGCTGTATGCCACTGCTACCCAGCCAGACGCGGCCGCTAAACAGCTCCGGGTCGTCTTTCAGGCGCTTGCCACGGCCTTGCTTGACCACGGCAATGAACTGGGCGTGGATTTCGTCCAGCATGGCCTGGCGGATGGCTTCCTGTTGCGGGTTGGCCGGCGAGAACGGGTCGCCCATGCCTTTATTGCTGCCGGCGGTGGCCAGGCGACGCTCGATGCCCAGCTTGTCCATGGCCTTGTCAAAGCCGAAGCCGTCCGAAATCACGCCGATGGAGCCAACGATGCTGGCCTTATCAACATAGATGCGGTCGGCAGCTGCGGCAATGTAGTAGCAGCCGGACGCGCACACTTCTTCTACTACCATGTACACCGGAATCTTGGGGTGCAGCTTTTTCAGGCGCAGGATTTCATCGTTGGCCATGCCGGACAGGGCAGGGCTGCCGCCTGGGCTGTTGGCACGGATGATGATGCCGCGGGTGTTTTGGTCTTCATAAGCGGCCAGCATGCCATCCAGCATCTTGGCGGTGACATTGCTTTCGCTGTCGATGGCGCCATCCAGCGATACCACGGCGGTGTGGGGCTGCCCCATGGCTTTGCTGTTATTGCGGCTTTCCATGTCGCTGTACATCAGCCAGACAAAGCCTGCCAGCACAGCCAGCCACGCCAGGCGGAAGAAGATTTTCCAGCGCCGGGCGCGGCGTTGTTCGGTCAGGGAGGCGGTAGCCAGTTTTTCGATCAGCTGGCGTTCCCAGGTGCGGTCTTGTTCCACGCTATTCCTTCGTTCTAGGGGGCTGAGTCAGGCAGATAGTATACATGCCCGTCGCATTCTGCCGTGTGCAGCTTCTGCAGGCTGCGCCCGTGGCAGGGGCCGGCAATACACAGGCCGCTGTCTGGCCGGTAGAGTGCGCCGTGCAGGCTGCAGATCAGATACAGGCCGCTACTATCGAAAAAACGGCCGTCCTGCCAGTCCAGCTCGGTGGGTACGTGGCGGCAGCGGTTCAGGTAAGCATGCACCACGCCCTGGTGGCGTACGGCAAAGGCGGCGGCCTGCTCGCCCAGCCATGACACGGTAAAGCGTACGCCTTTGCCGCCGTCTGCCAGCTCGCTGCTGGCGGCGATCAATTGCCGTGCATCAGCCATTGTTGTAGCTCGGTGTAACGGTGGAAGATGGCCTGCGGGCCGCAATCCTGCAACACATCCAGCGGGTGGGCGCCGTAGCTCACGCCTGCGCTGTGGGTGCCGGCATGGCGCGCCATCAGCAGGTCGTGGCTGGTGTCGCCTACCATCAGTGTGCGGGCGGGCTGCATGCCGGTTTGTTCGCAGATCTGCAGCAGCATGTCCGGGTGGGGCTTGCTGTGGCATTCGTCCACCGTGCGCGTGGTGACAAAGCGCGACTGCAAGCCGGTGCTGGCCAGGGCGTGGTTCAGTCCGCTACGGCTTTTGCCGGTGGCTACTGCCAGCAAATAGCCGGCGTCTTCCAGTGCGGCCAACCCTTCCTGTACACCATCGAACAGCTCCACGGTTTCTTCCTGATGCACATACTGGTGGCGGTAGGCGTCTGCCATGGCCTGGTGGGTAGCCGCCGGCAGCTGGGGGTAGATGTGGCGCATGGCGTCGATCAGCCCCAGGCCGATCACGTGGCTGGCGGCTTCGCGGCTGGGTTCGGGCAGGCCCAGCTGCACGCAGGCACGCTGGATGCTGCGCACGATATGTGCGGTGGAGTCCATCAGGGTGCCGTCCCAGTCAAAGACGATCAGGTCGTAGGCGTGTCGCATGGTGGTCAAATTTTATCCAGGGTGTCCAGGAAACGGCTGAGCTCTTTGGGCAGCGGTGCGTGCAGCTGCAGTGGCTCGCCGGTGAGCGGGTGGGGCAGGCTCAGGTTGGCCGCATGCAGGAACATGCGCTTTAGCCCGCGGCGCTGCAGCTCGCGGTTGGCGGCAAAGTCACCATATTTTTCGTCACCGGCGATGGCGCAGCCATTGGCTTGCATGTGCACGCGAATCTGGTGGGTGCGGCCGGTGCGCAGCAGGGCTTCGACCAGCGTCAGGTCGGCGTAGCGTTGCTGCACGGTAAAAATGGTGTGTGCGTAAATGCCCTGGTCTTCGTCCACACGTACCATGCGCTCGCCGCTAGGGGTGTGAAAGCGGTGCAGCGGCAGCTTGACGTGGCGCACATTGCCCGGCCACTGGCCTAGGCCCAGCGCAAAGTAGCGCTTTTGCGGCACGTCGTTGCGAATCATCTCGTGGAGCTTGACCAGTGCCGAGCGTTTTTTGGCGATCATCAGCAGGCCGGAGGTTTCACGGTCCAGGCGGTGTACCAGCTCCAGATAGCGTGCATCCGGGCGGGCGCGGCGCAGCTGTTCGATCACGCCAAACGACACGCCGCTGCCGCCGTGCACGGCCACGCCAGCCGGCTTGTTGATCACCAGCAGGGCGTCGTCTTCGTACACGATGGGGAACTCGTGCTGCGGAATGTGGCTGGTGGCAGCGGCTGGTTTTTCGGCGATGCGGATAGGGGGGATGCGCAGCTCGTCGCCCAGGTTCAGGCGGTGCTGGGCGTCGGCGCGGCCTTTGTTTACGCGCACCTCGCCCGAGCGGATGATGCGATAAATATGGCTTTTCGGTACGCCTTTGAGCAGGCGCACCAGGTAGTTATCCAGGCGCTGGTCGGCGCCATTTTCGTCTACCTTGTGAAGTGTCACGGAATCTTTGCGAATATCAGTCATATTGCTTATACTTCGTGGGCTTTGTCGCGCAGAAATTGCAGCGGCAGAAAGCACACCGGTTTAGGGTCGCAGAGTTATCGATTGCGGCGCTGCTGCGCAGCATCAACCGGCCGGCAGGCTAAGCGCCTGACCTGATGCCGGTTTCCCGGTCGCAGCCAAGGTTATCTCGCTCACCCAAAAGTAGCGATGTTAATGCATTTACATGCATGACGCACTCACGCCAGTTTCCATTCCGGAACGATCAAGCCCGTTCCGGGGTTCGCAGCAAAATTTGACCCGGCGTGGCCCGCACGCCTCTTTTTTCCCGGCCAGGTGCTGGACGGGACAGAACCATCGCAAGTGCGCAGTTTGCACTACCGGGGCCACGTGAAATAACAACAGGAAGTCGGCTTAGCCATCGCAGTCATTTCGCTCTTTACTGAACACTTCTTTCGGCATGCGCCCATCTCAATCACTGGGCCGTCAAATACTTGCTGTACCCCTTCCGTGAGTGCACGCGTAGGGATTGTTATTACATGAAACGCATGCTTTTCAATGCGACGCAGGCAGAAGAACTGCGCGTCGCCATTGTTGATGGTCAAAAGCTGATTGACCTCGACATCGAAACCGTTGGTAAAGAACAGCGCAAAGGGAACATCTACAAGGGCACGATCACCCGCATCGAGCCTTCCCTGGAGGCTTGTTTTGTCGATTACGGCACCGAACGTCACGGTTTTCTTCCTTTCAAAGAAGTCTCCCGCAGCTATTTCCAGAACTACGACGGCGGCCGCCCGCGCATCCAGGATGTGCTGCGCGAAGGCATGGAAGTCGTTGTACAGGTAGAAAAAGACGAGCGTGGCAACAAGGGCGCCGCCCTCACCACTTACGTCAGCCTGGCTGGCCGCTACGTGGTGCTGATGCCTAACCACCCGCGTGGTGGTGGCGTATCGCGCCGCATCGAGGGCGAAGAGCGCCAAGAGCTGAAAGACCTGCTGTCGCAGCTGGAAGTACCGAACGGCATGAGCCTGATTGCGCGTACCGCTGGTATCGGCCGCAGCCTGGAAGAGCTGCAATGGGATCTGAACTACCTGCTGCAACTGTGGCGTGCCGTAGACGGTGCTGCCGGTGCGCAGTCCGCACCGTTCCTGATCTTGCAGGAAGGCAGCCTGGTGATTCGCGCCATTCGGGACTACTACCAGCCTGACATCGGCGAGATCCTGATCGACACCGAAGAAATCTACGAACAAGCCCGCCAGTTCATGAGCCACGTGATGCCCAACA
>JAIXTB010000247.1 GCA_027484385.1 Neisseriaceae bacterium
CAGCTGGTGTAGCTCTTTGAAGTCTGGCTCGCCCACATAGCGCTTCACGATATTGCCTTGCTTGTCGATGAGAATGCTGGTGGGGGTCAGCTGGATTTCACCATACGCTTTGGCAATGCTGCCGTCTTTGTCCAGCGTGACAAAGAAAGGCAGTTTTTTATCGTTTACGTAGGCCTGCACGTAATTCAGCGGGTCGTAGCTCATGGCCACGGCCACCATCTCGTAGCCTTGCTTGGCGTATTTCTGGTGGGTTTCCACCATTTTGGGCATTTCTGCCATGCAGCCGCTGCAGCTGGTGGCCCAGAAATTGACCAACACCACTTTGCCTTTCAGGCTATCGGTACTGGCCTGCTGGCCGGACAGGCTGGTATAGCTTACCGCGGGCGCAGCGTCGGTAAACGCGCAGCCCGTCAGGGTGGTGGTGGCGGCCAGCGCTAGGATCATCAGGGTGTGCTTGAGCTTCATGGTGCTAAATCCATCAGGTAAGGCCGCCATGTGGCGGCCTGTCAGGTCAGGCTTGGTGTTGCAGGCCTTCCAGAAGTTCCCGCATTTTGCCTTCAATCGGGACGGCTTTGTTTTGCCGGCCATCAAATGCCACAAAGGTCACGTCGGCTTCGGCCACCACGCGGTCGCTACCCTCCAGGCTCACGCGCTGGTGGATGACGGCGCTGCGGTTGCCTACCGACTTCACCGAGGTGGCAATGGCCAGCTCGTCGTTCATGGTGGCGGGGTGACGGTAATCGATATTGATGTTCACCACAATCAGGGCAATGCCGGATGCCAGGAAAGCGGGCAGGTCGGCTCGCTCTTCAAAATACGTCCAGCGCGCTTCTTCCAGAAACTCCAGATAACGCGCGTTGTTCACGTGCTGGTACAGGTCCAGGTGGTAGCCGCGAACCTTGATCTTGGTAATGTGCTGCATGTTTCCCCTCGTGTGGAAAGGTTGGCCGCAGCGTGGGCTGCGGCAGGGTGCCAGCCTGTTTTAGTTATGGTCCAGGTCTAGCGGGATAAACGCTTCGCGCTCTAGCGGGTTGTCTACCAGGTCGGTCAGCACAGAGTGGATTTCCACGTCGAACCATTCGGTAAACAGCGCCGGGGTGAGCTCGGGCCAGAAGGCATCGTCATCGCACCAGTCAGCCAGCTCGGCGCCAAACAAGGTGCGGTAATGCTGGCGGACAAAGTCTTCTGCGCTCTCGTAATCGTCGGCGGCGGGAATCAGCAGGGCATTGCAGTCGGCGCGCAGCTGCGCCAGCTGCAGCTGGCCATCCAGGCTGCCGGGCAGGTTTTGCAGCCAGTCCAGAAATGGCTGGCGTGGTTTGAGGATGGCAACGCTGCGGTTGACTTCGTACATGGTGTGTCCTTATTACAGTGGCGGGCGGTTAGCTGCCGTCCAGCCGGTGTGCCGTGGTAAACGACCATTTTCGCACGACTTCCAGGGATGAGTATTCTTGTGCCAGCCTGGCGGGGAAGGGCGGATAGGGGGCGCCCAGGCGCACGATGTTGATGGCAGCCTGGTCCAGCAGCGGGCTGCCGGAGCTGCGGGCAATACGCACATTCATCAGCTCGCCGGTATCGCGCAGGGTCACGACCAGCTCCAGGCTACCGTACAGGCCGCGCGCACGCGCTTCGGCCGGGTAGTGGCGGTTGCCGATGCGCTCTACACGCCGGCGCCAGTCTTCCACATAGGCGGCCCAGCTGACGCCAACGGCGGCGGCGCCCAGGCGGGCTTGCCGGCGGTTATCGTGCACGGGTGTGACGCGGTCTTGCTGGCTATCGGGCGCGGTGTTGGCCGCACGCAGGCTAGCTTGTGGTGTGGTGCGTGTCGGGTCGGTGGGGGGATTGGGGTTGTCAGCAGGGTTGGCACCGCCCTGGCTGTCGTGCTGGGCTAGCAGCTCGGCGTGGGCCGGCCTGGCAGACGGGGGTGTTTTCAGCACGGTCACCTGCAGGGTGCTATGCGGCCACACCGGCGGGGTGATCGGGGGAATCAGCCCGCCGACACTGGCGAGCAAAAGCAGGTGCAAGGCGAGCGATATCAGTATCGCTACCTTGAACAGCGACCTGTCTACCGCAGCGGGGACAGGGGTAAAAAGGCGAGGTGCGGGCATGGCGGACTCCTGCACGGAGTGTAGCATGCCCGCTACGTGCTTAGCTTTCGAGCAGGCTGCGCAGCATCCAGGCTGTTTTCTCGTGTACCTGCAAACGCTGGGTCAGCAGGTCGGCAGTGGGCTCATCCGCCGCGGCATCGGCCAGCGGGAATAGCGAACGTGCGGTGCGACAGACGGTCTCGTGAGCCTGGACCAGCTCGCGAATCATGTCTTGTGCCTTGGGCACGCCCTGGCTTTCGCTGATCGATGTCAGGCGGGCGTAATCGCCGTAGCTGCCTGGCGCCACGTGGCCCAGGGCGCGGATGCGCTCGGCGACCTGGTCTACCGCCAGCGCCAGCTCGTTGTACTGGGTTTCAAACATCAGGTGCAGGGTCTGGAACATGGGGCCGGTAACGTTCCAGTGGAAGAAGTGGGTCTTCAGGTACAGCGTGTAGCTGTCGGCCAGCAGGCGCGACAGGCCTTCTGCGATGCGTGCGCGGTCTTGTTCGGAAATGCCGATATCCATGGTGATACTCCTGTGAAACGTGATGACAATACGTTTTACAATGCTTCTTTTTGTAAAGACGCCCGATGAAACCCTGGTTAACCGTTCAGCCCGAAGGCGTACGCCTTACCTTGCACGTCCAGCCCGGCGCACGCAAGAGCGAGATTGCCGGCGAGCATGGCGAGGCGCTGAAGATCAGGTTGGCCGCACCGCCGGTAGAAGGCAAGGCCAATGCCGAGCTGGTGCGCTGGCTGGCCAGCTATCTGGGCCTGCCGCGCAAGTCGGTGGTGCTGCTGAGCGGCGAGCGCAACCGGCACAAGATCGTGGCCATTGCCGGGCTGGATGCGGCTAGTGCGCTGGCACGCTTACTGCCGGATGCCTAGTGCAGGCGGCGATCGTTGGGTGTGCTGCGGTCTACGTGCTCGTATTCGCCTTCGATAATGTCACCGTTGGCCGCATTATCCGGCCCCGGCCCCGGCCC
>JAIXTB010000052.1 GCA_027484385.1 Neisseriaceae bacterium
CCGCGCTCGCCTTCCTCGCCTCGGTCGTCAAGGACCACTCGGGAGTGACTGAGGCCATCGAGCTGTACGACCACAACCTGGCCCGTGCCGGTGAGAGCTTTGGTCTGAAATACCTGTTCTCCAGCCAGTCGTCGTTCATGTGGATGTGCACGCTGTTCTTCCTGGCAACGGCCATTTACTGGGCGGGCCTGCTATCGCGTTCTGCCCTGCTGAACCGTATCGGTAGCGGCCTCACCTGGGCTGCCTCGGCTTTTGCGCTGGCCGGCTTGTTTACCCGTTGGTACGAAAGCTACCTGATTGCGCCGGACGTTGGCCGCATCCCGGTATCCAACCTGTACGAAGTGTTCATCCTGTTCTGTCTGATCACCGCGCTGATGTACCTGTACTACGAGGCCAAGTTTGCCGCGCGCCAGCTGGGGGCGTTTGTGCTGCTGGTGATCTCGGCCGCGGTAGGCTTCATCCTGTGGTACACCTTCGACCGCCAGGCGCACACCATCCAGCCGCTGATTCCGGCGCTGCAATCGTGGTGGATGAAGATTCACGTGCCGGCCAACTTTGTCGGCTACGGCGCCTTTGCGCTGTCGGCCATGCTGGGCGTGGCGCAGCTGCTGGCGCGCCGCGGCATCCTGACCGACAAGCTGCCCAAGGCCGAGGTGATCGACGAGATGATGTACAAGGCCATTTCGGTAGGCTTCCTGTTCTTCACCATCGCCACCATCCTGGGCGCGATGTGGGCAGCGGATGCCTGGGGCGGCTACTGGAGCTGGGACCCGAAAGAAACCTGGGCGCTGATCGTGTGGCTGAACTACGCCGCCTGGCTGCACGTGCGGCTGGTAAAAGGCTGGCGCGGCGAGCCGCTGGCGTGGTGGGCGGTCATCGGCTTGCTGGTCACCACCTTTGCCTTCATCGGCGTGAACATGTTCCTGTCCGGCCTGCATTCCTACGGTTCGCTGTAAGCTGGCCAGTACCAAACAAGCCCTGTTTGCGTTGCCAACAGGGCTTGTTATTGATCTCAAAAACCGGGGCGGTGCCCCGGTTTTTGTTTATGGGGTTGCCTATGGTATATCTAACGCATCCCGCTCCTATCGTATGCCACCATGCCGACACCTACCCCTCTGCCGCCCAGCGACATCCGGCGCGACCCGTCAATACAGCACTTGCTTGGCCGTATGCCGCAGGAGATTGCCGATACGTTTACCGAGGCGCAGCTGGCCAGTCTCAGGCTAGCCCTGGGCGCGCGTAGCTGGGGCCGCCATGCGGTAGATATCCGCGGTACGGTGGTGTTCTGGCGTTGGCGCTACTACTACGTATTCCTGTTAGGCAGAAACCGGCGCGAATTGAGCCGGCGGGAAAAGCAGCTGTCCTTGCTGCTGCAAGCGGTGTTTTTGTCTGTCCTGCTCTTGCTGTCCACCCTGCTAGGCTTGCTGGTACTGTATCTGGTGAAGTCGGCGCTGGGGATCGACCTGTTCCCGGGGTTTTCGCTGGGCATCTGGAGTTGGTTCAAGCAGCAGTTTTAGCGACGCGGTTTGTGTGCTAGATCAAATGGCTTTTTCCGTGATGGGCATAGCATGGTCCTGTCGCCGCGCCGCTAGTGCGGTACCCCACCAAGGAGAAAGCCATGTTCCCGGAATTTCGTGATCTGATCAGCAAACTGAAAACCGAAGACGCACACTTTACCCGTCTGTTCGACAAGCACAATGAGCTGGACCAACAAATCAAGAATATCGAAAACCGCATCGAGTCTGGTTCTGCGGTAGATATCGAAAACCTGAAAAAAGAAAAACTGAAGCTCAAAGACGAGCTGTATGTGATTCTGAAAGCCAAAGCCGCCTGAGTCATACAGGCGCCTGGCCCATAGAAAAGCCCGCTGGCCATGCCTGCGGGCTTTTGACTATTGGCTAGCCGATCCAGACCAGCTGGTTACGCCCAGCCGATTTGGCACGGTAGAGCCGGCTGTCGGCCAGCTCGAACAGCTCGCGCCAGTCGTCCACATGTTGTGGTACCAGGCTGGCGACGCCAATGCTGGCACTCAGCGCACTACTGGCCTTGCCCGGCTCCAGCAAAATGGTATTGATCTGCTGGCATAGCTTGCTGGCTACCTCGCGGGCGCCATGAACATGGGTGTCCGGCAGTAGCAGGCAAAACTCCTCGCCGCCAAAACGGCCAAAAATATCGGCGGTGCGTATGTGCTCGGGAATCAGTTCCGCCAGCGCCTTGAGCGCCATATCGCCGCGGCTGTGGCCATAGGTATCGTTGATGCGCTTGAAATGGTCCAGGTCGATCATCAGCAAGGCCAGCGGGCGCTGCTGGCGGGCGTGCTGTGCACAAGCCTTGCGCGCCAGCTCCTCGAAACTGCGGCGGTTGAAAATGCCGGTCAGCGGGTCCAGTGTGGCCAGGGTGCGCAGCACCGCCAGCTCCTGCTCTTTGCCGATAGCGGTAAAGCACTGTGCCAGCAGCGGGGTGGCCACCAGTACCGGCAGTAGTAGCAGCGGGCCGATCTCGTACACGATGAAAGCCGGGTCGCTGGCCCCCAGGTGCAGGGCATATAGCAGCATATAGGTCGTGGCCAAAGCGCACAGGCCACCGGCCAGCTTGATCGGCAAAGGCCGCTCTGCTTGCTGCAGTAGCAGCGCCGCCAGGCTGCCCAGATACAGGGCCGCCACACCCAGGGCCATGGCCAGGTGCACGTAGTAGACATGCGGTGGCATGGCCAGCAGCAAGCAGCTTAATACCAGCATCAAACCCGCACCAAAGCGCCACCGGCCTTGCAGCGGAATCGGCGTGCGTAGCAGGCGGGCAAAGCTGCCCAGCAGCCAGCTGCCTTTGAGTAGCAGTAACAGGCAGGCCAGCAGCGCTGTGTAGCGTGACGGCAGATAGGGCGAGTAGAGCAGTGTCAGATAAAGCCCCGCCCCTGCCAGGTGCGCCCCTGCCCAGCGGTCGTAGATGCCTTTGCGGCTATGCGGGCCGCGCAGCAGCCAGACGGTGACGCCGCAAACCAGATAAATCAGCAGCAGGCACAGCTGGAGCGTGGCTGAGTGAACGATTTCCATCGAGTACTAGGTTGTTTAAGAAACACTTACTAATAAGCAGGTGAAATAGTAACACGCTCTGCAGGATAAATGTTGCAGGGGGCGTATGCCATGTTATTGAATTTCAAGGAAAGTCTGCAGGGCAGGCAGTGATAGAATACGCGCATGGAACTCTATCGCTTACTGCAACAACAAGGCTTTGGCAGCCGTAAGGAATGCCGCAAGCTGGTCGAATACGGCCTGGTAGACCTGAACGGGGAAACCGAATACAACTGGCGCCGCGAGCTGGCCCCTGCCGACATCCACTCGCTGCAAGTAGACGGCACGCCATGGGCGCTGCTGCCCGAGCCCTTTTACCTGCTGCTGCACAAGCCGGCAGGCTATGAAACCTCGCACAAGCCCATTCATAACCCCAGTGTGTACCGCCTGCTGCCCCAGCAGATGGTCAATCTGGGGGTGTCGGCGGTAGGCCGGCTGGATGTGGATACCACCGGCCTGCTGCTGTTTTCTACCGATGGCCAGTTCGTGCACGCGCTGACCTCGCCGAAAAAAGATGTCCCCAAACACTACCGCGTTACCACCAAGCACCCGGTTAGCGCTGAGCTGCTGCAGCGCTTGCGCGCGGGCGTGCTGCTGCACGACGAGCAGGAAACCTTGGCCGCAGACAGCGCCGAGCAGGTGGGCGAATACCTGCTGGACATGGCCATTACCCAGGGCAAGTACCACCAGGTAAAGCGCATGGTGGCCGCAGCAGGCAACCGCGTAGAGCAGCTGCATCGCCTGGCGTTGGGCAGCCTGGCGCTGGGTGATCTGCCCGAAGGCGCGTGGCGCTTGCTGACTGCCGACGAGTTGGCCGCATTGGGCTTTGCCAGTCCACAGGTATAAGCGGGCACGATCTGATCATGAAAAAACCGCCGTGAGGCGGTTTTTTCATGGGTGCTTCGATAGGCTTAGCGCACGATGGGGCGCTGGCTGCTGTGGCTGGCGTCTTCCAGCCCGCCCAGGTTTTGCAGGCGGGTGTAGCCCAGTGCTTTCAGCGTGTCCAGTGCCTGTGCCGAACGGCGGCCGCTGCGGCAATACAGCTGGATAGGCGTGTGCTTGTCCGGCACCCGCGCGGCAATGTCCTGCGCAATGCGGTCTACCGGTAACAGCTGCGCGCCCTGCAGGTGGCCGTCGGCAAACTCTTCCGGCGTACGCACGTCGATCAGCACCTGCTGCTGGCTGGCCGCTGCCTGTGCTACGGGCTTGGCCGGGCTGGCGGCATAAACGTTGGCCGCAGTGGCCAGCGCCAGCGTGGTGGCAAGCAGCAGGGTTCTCATGCTTAGCAGCCTTGTTGCAGGGCGATTTTCAGCGCCAGCGCCTGGTGCTGCGCTGCCTTGTCATCCTTGCCCAGGGTGGCAAACAGCTTGGACAGCTCGGCGTGGGCGCACAGGGTGGGCTGCATGGAAACGCTGGCTTCCAGGTAGCTTTGCGCCTTGCCCCACAGCTGCTCGGCCAGTGCCAGGCGGCCCAGTGCCAGTAGCAGCATGTGGTCGCGCGGGCGCGACTTCAGCCAGTTTTCCGCGTCGCGCATCAGCGTCAGGCGGCGCTGGCTGTCGATGTGCTCGGCCAGCATGCCCAGCTCGCGAGCCAGCTCGGGGGTGGCTTGCTCTTCGTCCGATAGCGCGGTGGCAATCAGTTCGGCGGCCAGCGGGTAGGTGTCCAGCGCTATCAGGTGACGCGAAATATCTACCACCAGGTCCGGGTTCTGTTTTTCCACACCGGGGATGCGCTTGAGCCAGTCGCGTACCTCGCGCTCGCTGCCCAGGCCTACCAGCTGCTGGCGATAGGCTGCCAGGCGGTAGCGGCGGGCTTGCTCGGCTTCCAGCGCGTCGGCTTTCAGCAGTTTCTCGGTAATCTGCAGTACCTGTTCCGGCTGCTTCAGCAGCATGCGGATTTTCAGCTCCAGGCGCAGGGCCGAGGTGAGGTTGCTGCTGATGGCGCGGGCGCGTTCGATGGCGGCCAGTGCTTCCAGCGGCTGTTTGGCGTCCATGCGTATCTGCGCTTCTACCATGTGGCGTGCTAGCTGGATGCGTTGCGGCATGCTTTCCAGGCGGCTCAGGTAGCCATCGCGCTTGGCGTTGTCGCCCACGCTGGCGGCCGAGCGTGCGGCAATCATCAGGGCCAGGGCGCGGTTTTCTTCCGCGTATTCGTCGTCGATGGATTTCAGCGCTTCGCGTTCGGCGCGCTGGTAGCGGCCCTCGAATAGCGAAATAGCGGCTTCACGCAGCGCATGGCGCGAGGCGCGCAGCTTTTTCTGGCGCTGGAACGTACGTACTTCCTGCGGCAGGTTGGCCGCTAGGCCCAGCAAACGCAGCACGGCATACGCTACCAGTACCAGTACCACCACGGCGATGATCAGCAGGTTGAACGACACTTCCATGCGGTACGGCGGCACAAACAGGATGGCGTAGCCGGTATTCAGCGTAGAGGCCAGGCCAATCAGTACCGCCAGGGCAAACAGCCCGACAATCCAGAACACAAATCTCACGGCTTACTCCACGGTATTGCCCTGCGCATCGCGCACGGCTTTCAGGCTGGCAGACAGGTCGGGCAGGGTCACGTTCAGGCGCGCGGCGGCGAGCTCGGCCAGCGTGGCCTGCCATTTTTGCGTGGCCGGGGCATCGCGGTCGAAGTAGCGTGCGCCGTACTGGGCCGCAGCGGCCAGGTCGGCCTGGTAGGTGGCCCCGTCGCGCTGGGTCAGTGCCAGGCGGGCGTCCAGCAAGCGCAGCTTGATGTTCTCGCGCAGGAAGAAGGCCTGCTCTGGCGACAGCAGCAGCGCTTCGGGTTTGTCCATGCGGCGGATGCGTACCATCTCGCCCAGGCTTTGCGTGACGTCAGCCAGCAGGCGTTCCCACCACGGGGCATTGGCGGGCAGCGCAGGGCGAGCGGTGGCGGTGGCCAGACGGTGGTGGTCGATCACCAGCGGCAGGGTTTCCGCCCCCAGCATCAGGGTGTCCAGTTTGACTGTCAGGCCCACGCTATCCAGGTAGGGCAGGGCTTTCAGGGTTTCCAGGTCTTTGGAAACGGCTTTTTTCACCGGAATCAGCGCCGGGTTGTCGAAACGGGCCAGGCGGTTGTCTACCATTTCCAGCGCGGTAATGGCGCCGCTGACATTACCGGCCAGCTGTAGCTGCTGGCTGGCAATGCCCAGGGTGTGCTCCACCTCGGACAGCAGCCAGTCGCTGCGGTTTTTGGTGAGCTCCTGGTACATGGCACCCAGCGTGGCGTACTGGCCGGCCGATTCGTTGACGCGGGCCTCTAGCAGCACCAGCTTGGCTTCGGCGGCGCGGGTGGCGGCCAGGGCTTGCTCGGTTTGTGTCTGGATGGCTTTGGTGCTGCCGCCGCTCTCAGCCAGGCGGCTGGCCAGCGCTTGCTTGGCTTCGTTCAGCTGCTGGCGGCTGTCCAGGTATTGCCAGCCGGTAACACCCAGCGCAATCAGGGAAACAATCAGCGCGAGGTTGACGGTTTTCTTGGCTGGCAGCGCGCTGCCGGTTTCTACTGGGGTGGCTTCGCTCATGGGATCTCGTGGTGACCGCAAGGTAGCCGCGCTAGGCGGCAGGGTTGCTGGATCCGGCGCGGGGCGCCGTATGACTGCAGGGCATTGTAACGCCGCCTTGGTGGGGCTGCCAGCCGCTTAGCGACCCAGCATGGCGGCCAGTGCGCTGGCACTGCCGTCGCATAGTGAGATATCGCTCACGCCGTACTGGCGCAAACGCAGGGCAATGCGCGGGTGCAGGGTATAAAACGGCAGCGTGCACAGCAGGGCGCGCTGTGCTGCCTGGGCCTGGCCGAACAGCGCGTCGGCAATTTCGCTGGACGTCACCAGCAGGCCGGCCAGCTGGCCGGCGGTGTGCAATGCGGCCAACCTGGCCCAGTCCGGCGGGGTGACCTCGCGCTGGTAGATGTCGGCATGGCGCACCAGCGCACCGCGTGCGGCAAGGGTTTCCCCGAGCTGGGCGCGCCCGCCGTGGCCACGCACAATCAGCACACGCTGGCTGGCAAGCTGCTGCAGGGCGGGGTGCGCCAGCAGGGCGTCGCTGTCGTTGCCGGTTTCGGGGTACAGCACCGGGCGCTGGCTTTGCTGCATCAGCTTGTCGGCGCTGGCGCGGCCAACGCAGGCCAGCTGTACGCTGGCGGGCAGCTTGGCGGCCACGGCTGGCCAGCCGATATCGATGGCGGACGGGCTGACAAAAACCAGCCAGTGGCTCACGCGTGCCAGCGCGGGCAGGGTGGCCAGAGCGGCATCGTCCGCTACCGTGTCCAGCACGCTGAACGGCTGCGCGGCCACGCCCAGCGAAGCCAGCGCAGCCTGCAGGCGGGCAGCCTGGGCCGGGGGGCGCACCAGCAGCAGCGTGCCGGCCATGGCTTATTTGCCGGCCTGTTCGGCGATGACGGCGGCGATCAGCGGCGCGGCGTCCTGGTCCAGCAGCTTTTTGGCTACTGCGCGGCCCAGCGCGTCGGCGTAGTCACGCGGGGCGCTGGCGCTGGCGGTAAGCATGACCGAGCCATCCGGGTGCGCCACAAAGCCACCCAGGGTGATGAGGTCGTCGGTGATGGTGGCAAAGCCGCCGATCGGGATCTGGCAGCTGCCGCCCAGCACGCGCGAGAAAGCGCGCTCTGCGCTAACGCAGGCGTGGGTATCGGCGTGGTTCAGCGGTGCCAGCAGGGCGACCAGGTCTTCACGGTCGGCGCGGATTTCAATACCCAGCGCGCCCTGGCCCACGGCCGGCAGGCTTTCCGACGGTGCCAGCTCCTGGCGGATGCGCTCGCTCAGCGCCAGGCGCTTCAGGCCGGCAGCAGCCAGGATGATGGCGTCGAATTCGCCGTCGTCCAGCTTGCGCAGGCGGGTTTGCACATTGCCACGCAGCGGTTTGATCACCAGGTGCGGGAAGCGCGCGCGCAGCTGCGATTCGCGGCGCAGGCTGGAGGTGCCCACCACGGCGCCGTGCGGCAGCTCGTGCAGGCTGGTGTAGCGGTTGGACACCAGTGCGTCGCGCGGGTCTTCGCGTTCGCAGATGGCAGCCAGGGCAAAGCCTTCCGGCAGGTTCATCGGCACGTCCTTGATGGAGTGCACGGCAATATCGGCGCGGCCTTCTTGCAGGGCCAGCTCCAGCTCTTTCACAAACAGGCCTTTACCGCCGATCTTGGACAGGGTTTTGTCCAGGATCTGGTCGCCCTGGGTGGTCATGCCCAGAATCTCTACCGTAAGCTGCGGGTACAGCGCTTCCAGGCGGGCTTTGATATGTTCGGCCTGCCACATGGCGAGTTTGCTTTCGCGGCTGGCGATGACGAGCTTGTTCATGAACGGCGGTCCTGCGCTAAGAAAAGGATGGCCGGCATTCTAGCACGCGCACGGCGGCCAACCTTGATGCAGGGCAGGGTGTGTGTAGCTGCAACATTACCTGTAGTTTAACTACACGCTGCGCCGCTTTTACGGCAGGATTACAGCAATAAGGCCAGCATCAGCGGCATGGTGAGCATGGCGGTCAGTGTAGAGGTGGTGACCACCGCCGCCGCCAGCTCGCCATCGCCCTGCATGCGTACGGCCAGGATATAGGCCGAGGTCGCGGTGGGCAGCATGCTCATCACCAGCGCCGCCTGGCGGTACAGCCCGGCAACGCCCAAGAGGCCGGTGGCCAGCACGGCGATGGCGGGCAGCAATAGCAGCTTGATGGCGGTCCAGTACAGCAAGGGGCCGGCGTGGCGGCGCAGTGCGGCAAAGCGCAGCCCGGCCCCCACGGTAATCAGCCCCAGCGGCAGCGCTGCGGCGGCCAGGTGGTCGATGGCGGCAAACAGCGGCGCCGGCACTGCCAGGCCTGACAGGTTGGCCGCCAGCCCGCTTGTAATGCCCCAGATGATGGGGTTGCGGGCCAGCTCGTGCAGCATGCCGCGCTCGCTGCCGTGCGCCAGCTGCCATACGGCCATCACGTTGACCACCGGCACCATGCTGCCGCAGAGCAGCGCGATGGTGGCAATGCCTTGCTGGCCAGCCAGTGTGCCCATGACGG
>JAIXTB010000170.1 GCA_027484385.1 Neisseriaceae bacterium
GGCAGCCGGGGCAGCGGCAGGCGCAGACGCACCTGCGGTGGCTTCGGTATCGATGTGGGCGATCAGCTGGCCGGAGGTCACGGTGGCGCCATCCTGCTCGATGATTTTCACGATCACGCCTGCCAGTGGGGCTGGCAGTTCCAGTACCACTTTGTCTGTTTCCAGATCGATCAGGTTTTCATCGCGGGCAACAGCCTGGCCGACTTGCTTGTGCCAGGTCATCAGGGTGGCTTCGGACACGGATTCCGGGAGCTGGGGGACTTTGACTTCGATAATGGCCATTGTTCTTCTCCGTTGTGGGGCGGCTTGCTGCCGCCCCGTTCTTTTGTGCAGGTGTTATTTGTTGAGCGAAAACGCTTCTTCGACGAAGGACTTGAGCTGGGCAACGTGCTTGCTCATATAGCCCACGGCTGGGGAGGCCGACGACGGACGACCGGCAAACTCCAGCGTCTGCTTGGCTTGCAGCAGGCCTTCCAGGCGGTGGCGGATCTGGTACCAGGCACCCTGGTTACGCGGTTCTTCCTGTACCCACAGCAGCTCTTTCACGTGCGAGAACTGGGCCAGTTCGGCTTGCAGCAGCTCGGTCGGGAACGGATACAGCTGTTCGATACGGATGATGGCCACGTCTTCTTCCATGCCACGCTCTTTGCGGCCGTTGACCAGGTCGTAGTACACCTGGCCAGCGCACAGCAGCACGCGCTTCACCTTTTTCGGGTCCTGGATGCTGGCGTCGCCGATCACCGGGCGGAAAGAACCCTGGGTGATGGTTTCGATCGGGCTCATCGAGTCTTTGTAGCGCAGCAGGCGCTTGGACAGGAAGATCACCAGCGGCTTGCGATACGGGCGCAGTACCTGGCGACGCAGCATGTGGAACATCTGCGCAGCTTCGGACGGCATCACGATCTGCATATTGTGCTCGGCGCACAGCTGCAGCCAGCGCTCCAGACGCGCGGAGGAGTGCTCGGGGCCCTGGCCATCGTAGCCGTGCGGCAGGATGGTAGTCAGGCCGCACAGACGGCCCCACTTGGTTTCGCCAGAGGAGATGAACTGGTCAATGGCCACTTGGGCGCCGTTGGCGAAGTCGCCGAATTGGGCTTCCCAGATGACCAGCTGGTCCGGGGCGGAGCAAGCATAGCCATACTCGTAAGCCAGTACCGCTTCTTCGTTCAGGATCGAGTCGATCACACGGAAGTCGGCCTGGTTTTCGCTCATATTGGCCAGCGGGATGTAGGTGCCTTGGTCCCACTTCTCACGGTTCTGGTCGTGCAGTACTGCATGACGGTGCGAGAAGGTGCCGCGGCCCGAGTCTTCACCGGAGATGCGTACGGCGTAGCCGTTGGTCACCAGGCTGGCGTAGGCCAGGGTTTCTGCCATACCCCAGTCCAGCGGCTGCTCGCCGCGCGCCATGGCCTGGCGGGCTTCGATAACGCGCTTCACGGTAGGGTGCGGCTTGAAGTCGGCCGGTACGTGGGTGAACTTCTCTGCCAGACGCTGTACGTCGGCTTGCTGCAGGCTGGTATCGGTAGGGTGTGCCCAGTGGGTACCCTGATACTGGCTCCAGTCCAGCGCGTGTTCGCGGCGGTAGTTGGACAGCACGGTCTGCTCGACGTGCTCGCCCTTGTCCAGCGCATCACGGTAGGCACGAATCAGGTCGTCAGCGGCTTCGGCCTTCAGTACACCTTCGGCGACCAGACGCTGGGCGTACATGGCGCGCACACCGGCGTGCTTGGCGATGCGCTTGTACATCATCGGCTGGGTCAGGAACGGATCGTCGCCTTCGTTGTGGCCCAGTTTGCGGTAGCACACCAGGTCGATAACCACGTCCTTCTTGAACTGCATGCGGTATTCCAGCGCGGCCTGCATCACGTAGCAGACAGCTTCCGGATCGTCACCGTTCACGTGGAAGATCGGTGCTTCGATCATCTTGGCCACGTCGGTACAGTACAGGGTGGAACGCATGTCGCGAGTGTCGGAGGTGGTAAAGCCTACCTGGTTGTTGATCACCAGGTGGATAGTACCGCCGGTACGATAGCCACGGGTTTGCGACAGGTTGAAGGTACCCTGGTTCACGCCCAGGCCGGCAAACGCGGAGTCACCGTGAATCAGCAGCGGCACCACCGATTTGCCTTCCACGTCGTTGCGGCGCTCCTGGCGGGCGCGCACGGAACCTTCTACTACCGGGTTCACGATTTCGAGGTGGGACGGGTTGAACGCCAGCGATACGTGCATCGGGCCGTTGGCGGTAGGAATATCGGACGAGAAGCCCATGTGGTACTTCACGTCGCCCGAGGCCAGTTCTTGCGCTGCTTTGCCTTCGAACTCGGCAAACAGGTCACGTGGCAGCTTGCCCAGGGTGTTCACCAGCACGTTCAGGCGGCCACGGTGGGCCATGCCGATGATCAGCTCTTCTACGCCGTAGGCGCTACCGTTCTGGATCAGGTGGTCCAGTGCGGCGATGGCGGATTCGCCACCTTCCAGCGAGAAGCGCTTCTGGCCTACATAGCGGGTATGCAGGTAGCGTTCCAGTGTTTCTGCCGCGGTGATCTGCTTCAGGATGCGTTGTTTTTTCTCTGCGTTGTAACGCGGGGTGGACAGGTCGCCTTCAAAGCGCTTCTGTACCCAGTGTTTTTCTTCAGAGGTGGTGATGTGCATGTATTCCACGCCCACATTGCCGCCGTAGGTCTGTTTCAGACGGGCGAGAATGTCGGACAGTGGCAGCTTTTGCGGGGCAACCAGCGAGCCTACATTGAACTGCACAGCCATATCGGCATCGGACAGGCCATGTTGAGCCGGGTCCAGCTCACGCATGGTCGCCTGGTCCATACGCTTGAGCGGGTCCAGGTTAGCCTGACGGGAACCCAGTACGCGCCAAGCCGAAATCAGCTTCAGTACGCCTACCTGCTTTTGCATGGACTCCCAGTTGGCCACATCGCTGCTGCGCTGGCCAGCCAGCGGCTTCTTGGCCAGCTGGATGAACGACTCCTGGATAGGCTGATGCGCTACGTCGCGCTCTGCCGCACCCGGTGCCATTGCCAGCTTATCGAAGTAATCCCGCCATTCCGCCGGAACCACGTTCGGATCAGCGAGATACTGTTCGTACAGTTCCTCGATGAACGGTGCATTTCCACCAAACAGGTGGGAATGACTGTACATGGATTGCATCATTATTCGACCCTTTTGTCTGCGTTGCTGCTTTGCAAAAACCGTTTTGACAAAAAGAGCTGTGTGGACACGGCGTCACACACGCCTCTTTTTGACAGAACGCTCTTCACCACAAAAAGGTTGGCCGCATTGCGGCCAACCTTTTGCTAGCGATTAACGCTGATCCTGCGGGATGTAGTCGCGGCGCTGGGCACCGGTGTACAGCTGACGCGGACGGCCGATCTTCATTGCCGGGTCGGCAATCATTTCAGCCC
>JAIXTB010000208.1 GCA_027484385.1 Neisseriaceae bacterium
ATTGCCCGTGCCATCCTGAAAAACCCGCCCATTCTGCTGCTGGACGAAGCCACCAGCGCGCTGGACGCCGAATCGGAACAGCTGGTGCAGCAGGCGCTGGAGCACGCCGCTGCCGGGCGCACCACACTGGTGATTGCCCACCGCCTGGCTACCGTCAAGCAGGCAGACCGCATTATCGTGCTGGAGGGTGGCCGCATCGTGGCAGAAGGCCGCCACGAGCAGCTGCTGCAGACCTCGCCGCTGTACGCCAGGTTGGCCGCACTGCAGTTTGGCCACGACTAGGCGTGGCGGCGCAGCGTGCCGGGCGGTGCCAAGGCCGCTGGATGTGCGATAATCCCCACCCGTTTTTCAGCCCTGAACAGGAAGCATCATGCAGATCACCGAAGCCCGCGTAGAACGCCTCGTGGTACACCGTGTCGGTAACCCGGCCCGCAGCGAGCCCTTGCAGCTATCCGGCAAGGCCACCCAGGTGGACGAGGGCGTGTCGGCGCTGATTCTGGATGGCTACCTGAAGGGCATTGTGTCCGACAAGAAAAAGTACCAGTTCTATCACGAGAGCGACCTGAACCTGAACGAGCTGTACCACTACAGCCGCCAGTTCTTCCGTGGCGAGGCCGACCTGCTGGAGGTGTCGCAGCGCATTGCCAAGCACCTGTACGCCCGCTCGCAGCACCCCAATATCATGGCTGGCGACCTGCTGGTGATCCTGTTCTCCGGCCTGAGCGACGGCGACCGCGAGGTGCGCGCGCTGGGCCTGTTCAAGGCCGAAATCCAGGAAGACTTTCTCACCATCGTGGAAAGCGGCGAGGTGTTTGACATCAGCCACGCCAGCGGCATCAACCCGCGCCTGATCGACAAAGGCGCGCTGCTGCTGGAACACGGCCCGCTGCTGTACGCGGTAGACCGCCAGGGTAACGAAGCCAAATTCTGGCTGGACGACTTCCTGCAGGCCATGCGCGTGCCGGATACCAGCACCAGTAGCAAGGTGGTGGCCGAGGTGCTGGAGCAAATCTCGGAAGAAATCGACGACCCGCAAGAGCAGGTGCGCTTCAAGGACGAAGTGATGAACTTGTGTAAAACCGAGCCCGAACTGTCGCCGCGCCAGATGGGCAGCATGGCCGAGCGTTATGTGGGGTCGGAAGAGGTTGGCCGCTTGTTCGATAACGCTGCCGAGAGCTATGGTTTCTCGCTGGAAAGCGACGCGCCGCTGCCGGCGCAGTCGGTGGCCAAGCGCCTGGAAAAAAGCTGGAGCAAAGTGGGCATCGGTCACGGCGTCAGCCTGCTGCTGCCATCCGACCTTAGCCTGCAGAACGTACGCAGTGTGAAGGGCGAAAACGGCGAGCTGACGCTGACGCTGTTTTTGCAGCAGAAGGAAGACTGAGCCGCGCGCATCCCGCCTGATAAAAAGCCCACCGCGTGCGGTGGGCTTTTTGCTGCCTGCGGCCAACCTTTGGCCCTTGATTTTGCCGGTGACGCCTAGCCTTCTTTCAATTCTTTCAGGTACTTGTACACGGTGGCACGGCCCAGGCCCAGTACATTGGCGATGTAGTGGGTGGCGCTTTTGCCCTGAAACGCCCCCTCGGCGTACAGTGCGGCCACCAGCTCGCGGCGCTGTTCGCGCCCCAGGCCGTTCAGCGCCAGCTGGCGCTGCTTCAGCCAGCCGTGCATGAAGGTGTTGATGCGCTCCTGCCAGTCGTCACGGAACAGCTCGGCCGGTTGCTCTACCAGCCCGGCGCCTTTCAGCAGCATGCCCAGCATGCCGTGCATGTCTTCGAATACTGCGATGTTGAAGTTGATGCACATCACGCCTAGCGCCTGCCCGTTGTCGTCGAACAGCACGCTGCTGACGCAGCGCATGCGGCGGCCGTCCCAGTTCAGCTTTTCGTAGGGGCCGACAAAGCGGTCGGCAATGGTGCGCTCGATGTCTTCCAGCCCGGATTCATCACCGATTTCGCGCCGCGACAGATTATTGGCCAGATAGCGCACGCGCTGTTCAGCCAGGTCGTGGATCACCACCTCGGCGTAAGGGAAAAACAGTTTGGCGATGCTGTCGGCCAGGTGGGCGTAGCGTGACAGCAGCGGGTCGGTAGGGTGGGCGGCTTGGCTCATGGGTATTGGTTCCGGGCAGAGCCCGCATAGTGCCGCAGCGCGGGGTTGGCCACAAGCGCGGCCAACCTTTTACCACCGGCTTACGCCGCCTGCTGTACGCGCTGCAGTAGAGCGTGGGCGATGGCGATGTCTTGCAGCCCCATGCCGATGGAGCGGAAGAATACGTGGCGCTGGTAGTCCGGGCGCGGGCAGTGGTTGTTTGCCAGCTCGGCCAGGTCGCCGCGGATAGCGTCGGCCTGCCATTGGTGGTCGCGTGCGGCCAACACCATCTCGCCGGCGCGGCTGGGGGTGCTGGCGCGGTGGTCGCAGTAAACGTCCATCTGCGGTAGCTGTGCCGGGGCAATCTCGTGTGCCTGAGCCACATTGGTGCTGATCGAGGTAATCAGCGCCGGTTTTTTTAGCGCGGCTACATCCAGCACTGGGCTGCCGGACGAGGTACACAGCATCACCACGTCGGCGTCGGCCGCGGCGGTGTCGGCCGAGGCGGCTAGCTCGATGCGGGTGTCCATCGCCAGCAGCTGCGCCTGCAGCGCGCTGTCGGCGGCCAGGCCGGGGGAAAATACGCGGATACGTGTCCATGGCCGCAGCGCTAGCACATGGCGCAGGTGCGCCTGACCGACGGCGCCGCAGCCTATCAGCGCCAGTTGGCGGCTATCGGGGCGGGCTAGCTGTTCTACTGCCAGGGCGGTAGTGCCGGCGGTGCGCTCTATGGTGAGCAGGCTGGCGTCGCAAAAGAGCAGCGGCTGGCCGGTCTGCATCGAAAACAGGCTGGTCCAGGCGGTAACCAGTGGTTTGCCACCGGTCACGATATAGGGTGACAGCTTGGCGCCAAACAGCTGCTGGCTGGCCAGCACGCCCTGGTAGGTAATGACATCGCCGGCATCGCCGGGGAACAGGGTGAGCGTTTGCGCCGGCTGCACCGCCTGGCCCTGGCCCAAGGCGGCAAACAGCTGCTGCAAGACCTGGCGTACCGGTAGGTAGGGCAGGTGCGGGCGAATGGCGTCGGCGTTGAGGATGAGCGGTGCGGCGTGGTGGTCGATGGCGTGCATGGTGTTTATGGCTGCGGGGTCACGATGGCCACAGCTTAGCGTTGAAGAAAAAAATTGTCCACGATGGAAATTTTATCTATTCTTGCCAGCAAGCGGCCAACGCGTGCCGCCACCCGCTGCCGGTAGCCTGCCGGCGCGGCTATACCGGACCAGGCCAGGAGAAACCATCATGAACAAAAAACGCGCAGCTAGCCGCTATCTGCTTCCCCTCATTGCTTTGCTGGCCGGCCCGGCGCTGGCAGGTGGCCAGGCCATCCGCATGGGGCTGGAGCCGTTCTACGCACCGTTTGAGAGCAAGCTGCCCGACGGCAAACTGGTGGGTTTCGACATCGAGATCGGCAACGCCATCTGCGAGCGCCTGGCGGCCAAGTGCAGCTACGTGGAAACCTCGTTCGAGGGGCTGATCCCCGGCCTGAAAGCGCGCAAGTTCGAGGTGATCAACTCCGCCATGAACATTACCGCCAAACGCCGCGAGTCCATCGACTTCACCGTGCCGATCTACATCGTGCCTATCCAGATGGTGGCGCGGCGCGACAGCCCGCTGCTGCCCACGGTGGCCGCGCTGAAAGGCAAGACCGTGGGCGTGCTGCAGGGCGCCACGCAGGAGGACTTTGTGCGCAAGCACTGGGAACGTGAAGGCGTGAAGGTGGTGGCCTACCGTGACCAGAGCCAGATCTACCTGGACCTGGCGGCAGGCCGCCTGGATGCCTCGGTACAAGAAGGGCAGAATGCGCAGGAAGGCTTTCTGGACAAGCCGCAGGGCAAGGCATTCGAGTTCAAGGGCAAGATACTGAGCGACTTTGCCACGCTGGGTGAGGGCACCGGCCTGGGCGTGCGTAAGGGCGACCCGCTGAAAGCCGAGCTGGACAAGGCTATTCGCTCGCTGAAGCAGGACGGCACCCTGAGCCGCCTGTCGCAGAAGTACTTCAAGCGCGACATTATCGCCCAGTAAGTTTTTTACCCGCCCGGCTACCCGCCGGGTGGCGGTGCGCCAGGGTTGGCCGCCGCCAGTTCATTACCGCCGCGGCCAACCCTGGCGCGGCCGCAGGAAGGCAACAAGCAGCATGGATGCAGATGTAATCGTACTGGGTGCCGGCATGGTCGGCGTATCGGCAGCACTGGCGCTGCAGCAGCGCGGCCGCCAGGTGTGGCTGCTGGACCGCCGTGCTCCGGGCGAGGAAACCAGCCACGGTAACGCCGGCCTGCTGGAGCGGGCGGCGGTGATCCCGTACGGTTTTCCGCGCCAGCTATCGTCGGTGCTGCGCCTGGCGGCCAACCGCTCGCCCGATGTGCGCTACCACCCGGCCACGCTGCCGTCCTACGCCGGCTGGCTGTGGCAGTACTGGCGCCAGTCGGCTCCGGCCAGGCTGGCGGCCACAGGCCGTGCCATGCTGCCCTTGCTGGAAGCCTGCCTGCCCGAACACGACGCCTGGATCCGCGCCGCAGGTGTGACCGAACTACGCCGCAGCGAGGGCCTGCTGGAAGCCTGGCGCGGCGAAGCCACATTTTTTGACGAAGCGGCCAACGCCCAGCGTATTGCCCGCGAATACGGCCTGGGCCTGACCGTGCTGGATGCGGCGGCGCTACGCCAGGCCGAGCCGGGGCTGGGGCAGGGCTTTAGCGGGGCGATTCACTGGCACGACCCGCACAGCATCCGCGACCCTGGCGCGCTGGTGCGCGGCTACGCTGCCTTTTTTCAGACGCTGGGCGGGGTACTCAAACAGTGCGCGGTGAAGAGCCTGCGCCAAGCGGGTAGCGGCTGGCAGGTGCTTACCGATAGTGGGGTGTTACGTGCCCGCGAGGTGGTGCTCGCCATGGGGCCGTGGTCGGACGATGTCTTTACGCCGCTGGGCTACCGTATTCCGCTACAGGTAAAACGCGGCTACCACATGCACTATCACGCCAGCGGGCCGGGCCTGCAGCGTACGGTGGTGGACATGGAAAACAGCTTTCTGGTGGCGCCGATGGCGCGCGGCCTGCGCCTGGCCACCGGCGTGGAACTGGCGCGCCGCGACGCACCGCCCACGCCAAACCAGCTTGCGCAGGCCGAAGCGCTGGCGCAGGGCCTGTTTCCGCTGGGGGCACGGGTGGATGCCGAGCCGTGGGTAGGCTGCCGCCCGTGCCTGCCGGACATGCGCCCGGTGATCGGCGCTGCACCGCGTCACCCCGGTTTGTGGTTCAGCTTTGGCCACAGCCACCTGGGGCTGACGCTGGGGCCGGTATCGGGGCGCCTGCTGGCCGAGATGATGCTGGGCGAGAAACCGTTTACCGACCCCGCGCCGTACTCGCCGGCGCGCTTTGTCTGAGGGGAATTTGCAGTTTCGGGAGGCAGGGCGGCACTGCTTGGTAACATGTGGGTGTGGCGCCAATAGCCCGTTGGCGTGAGCCGATCAAAAGTGCAACCCCCAGGGTTGTGCTGAGCGAATCAAAGATTCGCACGCGCAAGCAGCCGATTTGTTTGAGCCGCGTGACGTTAGCACGCGGCGAGTTCGGCGGCGCCTGGGGGCTGTGCTTTTGAGCGGGGTTTCGAGCAGCCCCGGGTCGCTTTTTCTTTGGGTGCTTTCTTTTGGCGAAGCAAAAGAAAGCACCCCGTCCGCCGGGCGGAACCGGCAATGCCAAGCATCATCCGCGTAGCGGATCCCGCCGTGGTCACACCACGTTCTCGGCAGGTGCTCGCCGATCAGCACTCCACAATATTCACCGGCACCTCGATCACATTGATCGCCAGGCCGCCGCGTGCGGTTTCCTTGTACTTGGTGCTCATGTCGCGGCCGGTGTCGCGCATGGTCTTGATCACGCGGTCCAGCGACACAAAGTGCTGGCCGTCGCCACGCAGCGCCATGCGTGCGGCGTTGATGGCCTTGATCGACGCCATGGCATTGCGCTCGATGCAGGGCACCTGCACCAGGCCGCCTACCGGGTCGCAGGTCAGACCCAGGTTATGTTCCATGCCGATTTCGGCGGCGTTTTCTACTTGCTCCGGCGTGCCGCCCAGCACTTCGGCCAGGCCACCTGCTGCCATGGAACAGGCCGAGCCTACCTCGCCCTGGCAGCCGACCTCGGCGCCCGAGATCGACGCATTCAGCTTGAACAGGATGCCGATGGCGCCGGCGGTCAGCAAAAAGCGCACGATGCCGTCGTCGTTGGCCGCAGGGATAAAGCGGGCGTAGTAGTGCATCACCGCCGGGATAATGCCCGCGGCGCCGTTGGTGGGGGCAGTGACCACGCGGCCGCCGGCGGCGTTTTCTTCGTTTACCGCCAGCGCGTACAGGTTGACCCAGTCCATCACGGTGAGCGGGTCGCGCAGCGCGGCTTCCGGCGAGGCCAGCAGTTTCTGGTACATGTCGGCGGCACGGCGTTTTACTTTCATGCCGCCTGGCAAAATGCCTTCGCGCTCGCAGCCGCGCTTCACGCAGCCTTGCATGACGTGCCAGATATTCAGCAGGCCGGCGCGCACCTCGTCTTCGCTGCGCCATGCCAGCTCGTTTTCCAGCATGATCTGGCTGATGGATTTGCCGTGGCGCTGGCACAGTGCCAGCAGCTCAGCTCCGGTCTTGAATGGGTGCTTCAGCTCGGTCACGCCCGGCGGGGTGAAGCCGGCGTCGATGGCCGCTTCATCTACCACGAAACCGCCGCCTACCGAGTAGTAGGCACGCTTGGACAGGCTGTCGCCGTTAGCCGCAAAGGCCTCGAAGATCATGCCGTTGGTGTGGTAGGGCAGTGCCTTGCGCTTGTGCAGGATCAGGTGCTCGCCCTCGACGAAGGGCACCACGTGGCTGCCCAGCAGGCGGATGGTTTTGTCGGCGCGAATGGCTGCCAGCATGCCGTCTACCGCGTCGGTGTCCACCAGGTCGGGGTATTCGCCCTGCAGGCCCAGCAGCACGGCGGTGTCGGTGCCGTGGCCTTTGCCGGTGGCACCCAGCGAGCCGAACATCTCGGCCTTCACGCTGGCGGTGGCGGCGAGCAGGCCGTCTTTTTCCAGCCGCGCCACAAACTGGCGTGCGGCACGCATGGGGCCGACGGTGTGGGAGCTGGACGGGCCGATGCCGATCTTGAACAGGTCGAATACGCTGATAGCCATGCTGCTTCTCTTTTTATGGTGCGGGCGCGGGTGGCGCCTCGGGTGTTGTCTGTCCGGCCGTGTGGGCCGTGGTGTGTGGGTGCTGCCCGGGCAGCGGCGGCATTGTACTGAGCAATGCCGCCGCTGTGTGCACTACCGATGCTGCAGTGCAGCTGGCGCCGGCGTTAGCGGTAAACCGGGAACGCCGCGCACAGCTCGGCCACCTGGCGGCGTACGCGGGCGGCGACGTCGGCATTATCGATATCGTTCAGGATATCGCAGACCCAGTGTGCTACCTGGCTCGCCTCGGCGACACCGAAACCACGGCTGGTGATGGCCGGGGTGCCGATGCGGATGCCGCTGGTCACAAACGGGCTTTGCGGGTCGTTCGGCACCGCGTTCTTGTTGACGGTAATGCAGGCCGCCCCCAGCGCCGCGTCGGCGGCCTTGCCGGTGATGCCTTTGTCGATCAGGCTCAGCAGGAACAGGTGGTCGTCGGTTTTGCCCGATACCACGGTATAGCCGCGCTGCTGAAACACCGCCACCATGGCGCGGGCATTATCCAGCACTTGCTGCTGGTACGTTTTGAATTCGGGCTGCAGCGCTTCCAGAAACGCCACCGCCTTGGCGGCGATCACGTGCATTAGCGGGCCGCCCTGGATGCCGGGGAAAACCAGCGACTGCAGCTTCTTCACCAGGGTTTCGTCCGGGTTGGCCGCCAGAATCAGGCCGCCGCGCGGGCCGCGCAGGGTTTTGTGGGTGGTGGTGGTCACCACGTGGGCGTGCGGCAGCGGGCTGGGGTAGAGCCCGGCGGCCACCAGGCCGGCGACGTGCGCCATGTCCACGAACAGCCAGGCGCCCACGCTGTCGGCAATTTGGCGCATGCGCGCCCAGTCCACCACCAGCGAGTAGGCAGAGAAACCGGCTACCAGCATTTTGGGCTGGTGTTCGATGGCCAGCCGTTGCACTTCGTCGTAATCAATCGCACCGGTGTCGGTGTCGATGCCGTACTGCACGGCTTTGTAGATCTTGCCGGAGAAATTGACGCTGGCGCCGTGAGTCAGGTGGCCGCCATGGGCCAGGCTCATGCCCAGGATGGTGTCACCCGGCTGCAGCAGCGCCATGTACACGGCGGCGTTGGCCTGGCTGCCGGAGTGAGGCTGCACGTTGGCATAGTGCGCGCCAAACAGCTGGCAGGCGCGGTCGATGGCCAGCTGCTCTACCACGTCCACATGCTCGCAGCCGCCGTAGTAGCGTTTGCCGGGGTAGCCTTCGGCGTACTTGTTGGTGAGCTGGGTGCCCTGGGCCTGCATCACGCGCGGGCTGGTGTAGTTTTCCGAGGCAATCAGCTCGATGTGGTCTTGCTGGCGCCGGGTTTCGGCCTGAATGGCGGTCCACAGGGCGTCGTCGAAACCGGCAATCTGCATGTCTTGCGTGAACATATCTCTCTCCATGGCGTGTCTGGCTGCATTGGCAGCCGTGTGCATGGCTCTTTGGCGGGGTGCCCAGGGTGCCGCGTGGCGGCATGGGCGGGCGGGGCATGGCTGGGACAAAGGCGATGGCACCCGCCCGGCCACGCCGGACGATGCCCCCTCTGTCCTTTTGCCTGAGATATTGCGGTGCGGGCGCACCGTGTGTCCTTCGGCGAGGCGGCCTTGCGGCCAACCTTCTCTCCAGAGTGCCCGACACACACAGTTCTTTTGCCTGAGAGTTTCTGGGGCGATTCCCCTTCGGCGCTGCCGCGTGGGCAGTCTCTCCTGTGTGTGCTGCGCGGTGCGGCGGGGAGGGCCCCTGCCGTGTCGCGCGTGGCTTGCAGAATCTAGAAGACCTGACGCGCTGGTGTCAATGCGTGGCGGGTATTTATCGATGTGCAAACGCAGCAAAACGCCGCCCCTTGCGCAGGGCAAGCAGGGCGGCGTGACGGGTGTTTTGCTGGCGGGCTAGAACATGCCGTTGCCGTTGGCGTCCTGTGCGGGCACCGGCTGGATCACGTCCCAGTGCTCGGCAATCTTGCCATCGGCTACGCGGAAGATATCCACCACCGCCACACCGCGCTCGCCGGGTTTGTCTTGGCTGTGCACGTGCAGCATTACCAGGTCGCCATCGGCCAGCACACGCTTGATGCTGGCGCGGCTTTGCGGCGTATTGGCGCGAATCCAGCGCACGTAGTCTTGCAGTGGCGCGATGCCGTTAGCGACTTCCGGGTTGTGCTGGATGTAGCCGGGGGCCAGGTAGCGGGCGGCTTCGTCGGCATCCAGCTTGCTGAAGGCGGCGTCGTAAAAAGCCAGTACCAGCGCCTTGTTGGCATCCTCGCGCGGGCCTGCCAGCGCAGGCTGGGCGCTAATAGCCAGGCCGGCAGCCAGCAGCGTTGCGGTCAGCCAATGTTTCATTTGGCGGCGGCTACGGTAAAGCGCTGGCGGTGGTGGCGGGCTTGTTCGGCCTCGTCCACGATGGCCACGGCCAGGTCTGCCACGCTGATGCCGGCAGGCGCGTCGCCGTCCATCAGCAGTTCGTTGGCGCCCAGCTGGTATTGGCCGCTGCGCTCACCCGGGGCCAGCAGGGCGGGTGGCGATACGAATACCCAGTCCAGCACGCTTTCGTCTTGCAGGCGGTTCAGTGCCTGGCGGGCACCCTCGGCGCCTTCTTTGTATTCGGCGGGGAAGTGCGGGGTATCGATCAGCTGCAGGCCCGGTGCCACGTACAGGCTGCCGGCACCGCCTACTTCGATGAAGCGTGCCACGCCGGCGGTCTTGGTGCCCGCCACGATGGCGTCGTGGCCTTGCAGGAACAGGCTACGGATATCGGCTTTGTCCCAGCCCGGGTTAAAGGCGCTGATCACCGCATCGTGGCCTGCTACGTCGCGGGCGATAGCGTTGGCGTCGTAAGCGTTGCTGGCTTTTACCGTGAGGTTGGCCGCAGCGGTAATACGCTCCGGGCGGCTAACCAGCGCGGTGACCTGGTGGCCACGGGCGAGCAGTTCTTGCAGCAGGGCCTGGCCAACAAAACCGCTGGCGCCGATAAGTGCGATGTTCATGCTGTGTCCTTTCGGGTGGGGGAGGGAATGACTGCATGGTAGACCATGCTTTCCTGCGCGATAATCCGTTTTGAAATTCAATCATTGTTAAGCTGAGGTTGGTAATGGACGAGCTACGCAGCATGGCCGTATTTGCCGCCGTGATCGAACACGGCTCCATGAACGCTGCCGGGCGCACGCTGGGCATGACGGCATCGGCCGTGAGCCAGCACATCAAACGCCTGGAGCAGCAACACCAGGTAGCCCTGCTGCACCGCACCACCCGCAAACTCACGCTCACCGAGGCAGGTAGCGTGTTTTACCGCAGCTGTGCTGCCATGCTGGCCGCCGCCAACGAAGCCAGCGTGCAGATGGCCGCGCTACGCGACGAGCCAGTGGGCGAGCTGCGCATTGCCGCACCCAGCGGCTTTGCCGGGGGCGTATTGGGGCAGGCGCTGGCCCCGCTGCTGGCGGCCAACCCTGGCCTGAGCCTGCGGCTGTTTTTTCAGGATGAAATGATCGACCTGGTGCAGCACCGTATCGACCTGGCATTGCGCGCTGGTAATCAGCCCGACTCCACGCTGGTGGCCCGGCATCTGGCCGACTGGCCTTTTGTGCTGGTGGCGTCCCCCGCATACCTGGCGGCGCGTGGCATGCCGCAGCTGCCGGGCCAGCTATACCAGCACGACTGGATAGGGCTGGAGCAAGAGCACGGGTTGTCGCCGCTGCGCTTACAGCGGGAGGGCGAGGTAGAGCTGCTGCGCCTGCGTAGCCGCATTGCCAGTAACAGCATGCTGTCGGCGCGGGCGTTTGCGCTAGGTGGCCTGGGCATTGCCATGCAGCCAGCACCCGAGGTGCGCGCCGAACTGCAGGCCGGTGTGCTGCTGCAGGTGCTGCCAGACTGGCAGGCGCCGGTGCTGCCGGTGTACGCGGTGACGCCGCGCCGTGACGTGCTGCCGGCCAAGGTGCGGCACGCTATTGCTTTATTGCAACAATCCATGCCCTAGCGGTTGACTGTTTCTTGTGCAGTTATTGACATGAGCATTTAAAGAGCACGCGAAAAAACTTGTATGTATTGCAATATTTGGCTAACAAACAGAAGGGCATGGTCAGATTTAAATATATCTATGGTCAAACCCGGCCTGTTGGCGCATAAATTCTATAAAAAAGCTTACAAGTGAGATGGAAACGGTTTTTATCCGGCCCGGATGGGCATGATTACGTACCATTTCAACGGTATTTTGTATGCAAGTTGTTTTGTGCTGCTTGGGGAATCTGGCCGGGGTGCTTGGTAGTACCATCCCGCTGTCCGAAAAAACATATCAATAGACATTCAGGGGAAGCTCGAATCATGACACTACGCACGCGCTTGATGATCTTTGTCCTGCTGGTACTCACCACCTTGTCGGTGGTGTTCTGTACCGTAGCGTACTTGAAAATGAGCTCGGCTCTGGAGCAGGAAATCCAGAACGAAATCAAGATGGCAGCTGACAACAAAGTGAGCTTTGTCAGCGAATGGGTGGATAGCC
>JAIXTB010000154.1 GCA_027484385.1 Neisseriaceae bacterium
CCGGGATGGCAAACAAAGTACCATCCTGCCGCAAATCCGGCAGAGAGCCTTCTGGCATGACCAGCTGCCCACCATCACTAGCAATCGCCATGCCAGTTCTGGTACGCACGACACCGGCCGAATCCAGCATAAAACCGCCATCCCGGGTGTATGCCTCACCACCATTTGGCGCTTCAACGGCAAAAAAACCCGGACCGGCAATGGCAAAATCGAAATTATTGCCGGTCAGCTGCATGGCACCCTGGGACAAATCGTGACCCACGGTATTATCCACTTGATAAATACGGGTAGGCGCGCCATCGCCCACTACCGGCAAGGCACGAAAAGCATTGAGCTCGGCTTTGAAACCGGTAGTGTGAATATTGGCCAGATTATTTGCCGTGGTCGCTTGCTGCAGCTCCACGTGCTTGGCACTTGTCATGGCCAGGTAAATCATCTTGTCCATATCACACTACCTATTCAATTTAATTAGCGCAGGTTCAGCAGGGTCTGCAGGATAGCATCCTGCGTTTTAATAGTTTGTGCGTTAGCCTGATAAAAACGCTGCGCCACAATCATATTAATCAGCTCGGCTGTAGTGTCCGCATTGGACTCTTCAATGGCAGACGATTGCAGCTTGCCAAAACTGCCCTCACCCGGGAAACCTGGCTTGGCATCACCCGACGCCGCAGTCACCGCCCAGTTGTTCTCACCATTCGGCTGCAGACCTTGAGCATTATCGAAGGTATACAGGCGTACACGGCCTACGCTTTGCGCCTGACCATTGGAGTACTTGGCAATGATATTGCCATCGTCAGCGGTTTCCACACCCACCAACTCACCCTTGGCATTACCATCCACCTTGGCCCGGGCCACAGTAAAACTGCCGGAATATTGGGTCGTACCGGCAAGATTCACCACAATACCGGCATCACCCAGCTGGTTCGGCTGGCCAGGCACCGGCAAGTTGGCCGCAGCGGAACCACCCGGCACGGTAAACGAGAATGGTGCAGTCAGCTTACCGTCCGCAGTAAACGATACTGAACCCACGTTTTGCACGGTGTTGTTATTGAGTTTGTACGACACGTTCCAGGTGTTATTCACCGCCGGCGGCGTACCTGCCACAGCCTGACGCTGGAAGTACAGGGACACGGTGTGCGCACTACCCACTTTGTCGTACACACGCATACTGGTGGTGAAGTTGTACGTGCTGGCATCGCTAGGGGTAATGGCCGGCAGCGGAGTCTTCAGCACAGCTGGCGATGCCGTGTAGTCAATCAGCGGCGATTTCTGGTCGGCATCCAGGTTGAACTGCCAGTCCAGCGCAGTAGACGGCGTACCAGGCAGGCCTGCGCGGTCGATCTTGATCGGCGCATCGTCACCACCGCCCACGGGCTCACCCACCAGGAAGTTGCCGTTGTTAACGAAATAGCCGTCTTTATCCAGCTTGAACTGGCCATTGCGAGTGTAGAAAGTGGACGTAGCTGTCGGGTCGCTCCACAGCTTGAAGAAGCCGGCACCCGAAATCGCCATATCCAGCGGGTTTTTGGTGGCCGTGATATTGCCCTGCTGGAACTGCTGCGCCACCTTGATGGTTTGCGAGCCGATACCGGACTCGGTGTCGCTCACGCCGTACAGGCTGGTAGCGTACAGATCGGAAAATTCGGCGCGGGACGATTTGAAACCCACGGTACTGGCGTTGGAAACGTTGTTACCGATCACATCCAGTTGTTTGGCTGCGGCGTTGAGACCACTCAAACCTTGCTGAAAACTCATGATTCTCTCCTAAACTCTCACACCGCAAATCAAAGGATCTGGCTAATCTTGCTTACCGGCAAACGTTCGCCGGTAGACACTACAAACATCGGCACACCTTTTTCCCACGCCACGCTGGTGACTTTGGTCGGTGCCATCATGGTGGCATCTACCGCCGTACCATCCGCTGTCGCTTCCACTTTGAAGCTATATTCGCCGTTAGGCTGGGTCGCACCATTCTCACCCTTGCCATCCCAGCTGAACACAAACTGGCCCTGCTTCTGCGGCCCCATCTCGAAGCTATCGACGACAGCGCCGCTGCTATTGGTGACGGTTACCACCACCTGGCTGGCTGGCTTGGCAAACTCGATGGTACCCACGGCCTTGCCATCGGTCAGCGTCAGCTTGCTATTGGGGCTGAGTACCTGGCGGCCAATCAGCATGGTGGCCAGTAGCGACTGGCTGGCTGCCTGGCTTTCAGTCATGCTTTTTACTGCCGCATTCACGCTTTCCAGGCCGCTGACCGTACTGATTTGCGCCATCTGACTGGTCATCTGGCTGTTATCCATCGGGTTCATCGGATCTTGCGCCCTCAGCTGCGTGGTCAGCAGTGTCAGAAAGCGGTTCTGGATTTCAGCCGAAGAGTTACCGGTAGACGTATTACCGGTGGCCGCGGTGGGGTTCAGCGAGCTGTAATCGAAATTGGTCGAAGCAATACTGGTAGCCATGATCTAGTCCCTTGCCTTACTGGCCCAGCTGCAGGGTTTTCTGCAGCATGGTTTTGGCGGCATTCACAATCTCTACGTTGGTCTGGTAAGAACGCGACGCCGAAATCATGTCGGCCATTTCTTCCACCGGGTTCACGTTCGGCATGCGCACATAGCCTTTTTCATCTGCCAGTGGGTGGCCCGGCTGGTATTTCATGCGAAATGGCGAGGTATCCTCGGCCACGGCAGTCACGCGCACACCCGCTACCTGCGGCGTATTGGCACTGACCGGCACGGCCGTAAACACCGCGTGGCGGGCACGATAGGGTTCACCAGTAGACGACGCCGTGCTTTCGGCGTTGGCAATATTGCTGGCCACCAGGTTCAGGCGCATGGACTGCGCGGTCAGTGCCGAGCCGGCAATATTGAACACATTAGACAGCGACATGATTACTGGCCTCCTTTGATGGCATCCATCAGACCGCTGATGCGCCTGTTCAGGAAGGTCAGGGTAGACTGGTATTTCATGGCGTTATCGGTAAAGGCCGAGCGCTCCACATCCATATCCACCGTGTTGCCGTCCAGGCTGCGCTGTACTGCGCTGCGGTGCTGCAGGCCACCTTCTACCGCGCGGCTACCGGTGGCAGCCAGATGGCGGTTATCGGTTTGCGCCAAGGCCACCCCGCTGGCTTGCAGCGCGGCAGTCTGGCTTTTCAGCGCCTTGCCGAAGTCAAAATCCACCGCCTTGTAGCCAGGGGTATCGGCGTTAGCGATATTGCTGGCAATGACCTCGGCCCGCGCGGCGCGCAGGTCCAGCGAGCGCTGGAAGAAGTCTAGGTGGGAGGAGATTTTGTTCAGCATGGCTATTTTTCCTTGAGTCAGCCCATTTCAGCACAAAGCGTGCCAGCTTTTTTTGCCTGAAACCCTCAAGAAAACCTGCCAGCTGCCGACTAGCCGGCCACTCACAGCAGCCAGGCGGCAAAGACGGCGGCAATATTTGCCGCAGCATGCAAAACGCCGCCCGCAGGCGGCGCTATCACAGACATGCCAAGATGGCTTAGTCGTCTTCGCGAATCTCGAAGTCGTGGCTGATATCGGCGGTCTTGCCCAGCATGATGGAAGCCGAGCAGTATTTTTCGGCAGACAGGCTGATGGCACGCGCCACCACGTCGGCCTTCAGACTGCGGCCAACCACCACAAAGTGGAAGTGGATCTTGGTAAACACTTTCGGGTCGGTATCGGCACGCTCGGCGTCCATCTCCACCCAGCAGTCGCGCACGTCCTGACGCGATTTTTTCAGGATGGACAACACGTCGTAGCTGGTACAGCCAGCCGTGCCCAGCAACAGCAGCTCCATCGGGCGCGGGCCCAGGTTACGGCCGCCGCCTTCGGGCGCACCGTCCATCACCACGGCGTGGCCACTACCGGTTTCACCCATGAAACACACGCCATCTACCCACTTCAGTCTTGCCTTCATGCTTGCTCTCCGATTGAAACAGGGCATCAGCCTAACATCGCCGATTTGGGCGGACAAAGAATCACCGGTAAAATGAAAAGATTATTTAGTTTTGAAGTGCACATACATGCTTGTTCTTGGTATCGAATCGTCCTGTGACGAAACCGGCGTCGCCCTGTACGACACCGAACGCGGCCTGATTGCCGACCAGCTGCACTCCCAAATGGCCATGCACGCCGAGTACGGTGGCGTGGTGCCCGAGCTGGCCAGCCGCGACCATATCCGCCGCGTGCGCCCGCTGACCGACGCCTGCCTGGCAGAAGCCGGTGTCACCCTGCAGGACATCGACGCCATTGCCTACACCCAAGGCCCCGGCCTGGGCGGTGCGCTACTGGTCGGCGCCAGCTACGCTAATGCGCTGGCCTACGGCCTGGGCAAGCCGGTGATTGCCGTGCACCACCTGGAAGGCCACCTGCTGTCGCCGCTGCTGGCCGAGCCACGCCCGGACTTTCCTTTCCTGGCGCTGCTGGTATCCGGCGGCCACACCCAGATCATGGCCGTGCGTGGCGTGGGCCAGTACGAGATTCTGGGCGAGACACTGGACGACGCCGCCGGTGAAGCCTTCGACAAAACCGCCAAACTGCTGGGCCTGCCCTACCCCGGCGGCCCGCTGCTATCGCGCCTGGCCGAAGAAGGCGACCCGGCACGCTTCGAGCTGCCGCGCCCCATGCTGCACTCGGCCAACCTCGACATGAGCTTCTCCGGCCTGAAAACCGCCGTGCTGATGCTAAGCAAACAAGTAGAAGCCGAGCACGGCAGCATCGACGAGCAAGCGCGCAAAGACATCTGCCGCGCTTTCCAGGAAGCCATCGTCGAGGTGCTGGTAAGCAAGTGCATCAAGGCGCTGAAACAAACCGGCATGCAGCGTATCGTGGTCGCCGGCGGCGTGGGTGCCAACAAACAGCTGCGCGCCGCGCTGGACGACGCCACCCGCCGCCGCCAGTACCAGGTGTTTTACCCGCCGCTGAAGCTGTGTACCGACAACGGTGCCATGATCGCCTTTGCCGGCGCCATGCGCCTGAAATACGCCACACCGGCAGGCGGCTTTACGGTCAAGCCACGCTGGGAACTGTCCAGCCTGCCAGCCGTATAAGCCCCCCATAAACCGCGCGGGCTGACACTGCCAGACGGCGTCGCCCGCCAACCACCACCCGCCATACCGGCTGTACGCAAGCGCTGATTGTTCGTGTTTCCGGTGTGCTGCCGTGGCAAACAAGCCAATATGATCCAGCTAAAAAACCTTACCTTGCGCCGCGGCCTGAAAGAACTGCTGATTGCGGCCAACCTCACCATCAACCCCGGCAACAAGGCCGGCATCGTGGGTGCCAACGGCGCGGGCAAATCCAGCCTGTTTGCCCTGCTCAAAGGCGAGCTGCACGCTGACAGCGGTGACGCCATCGTGCCGCCACACTGGACGCTGGCCCACGTGGCGCAGGAAACCCCGGCGCTGGCGCAATCGGCACTGGATTACGTGCTGGACGGCGACGCCGAGCTACGCAGCCTGCAGCACAAGCTGGCCGCTGCGGAGGCAAGCGGCGATGGCCACGCCATTGGCAGCCTGCACGGCGAGCTGGAGCGCATCGGCGGCTACGCCGCGCCATCGCGCGCGGCCAAGCTGCTGAACGGCCTGGGCTTTGCCCCGGACAGCCACGAGCGCCCGGTATCCACCTTCTCAGGCGGCTGGCGCATGCGCCTGAACCTGGCGCAGGCACTGATGTGCCGTTCAGACCTGCTGCTGCTGGACGAACCCACCAACCACCTGGATCTGGAAACCGTGCTGTGGCTGGAAGACTGGCTGAAAGCCTACGAAGGCACGCTGCTGGTGATCTCGCACGACCGCGACTTCCTCGATAGCATCACCAGCCACATCGTGGACGTGTCCAGCCAGAGCCTTACCCTCTACACCGGCAACTACAGCCAGTTCGAGGTAATGCGCGCCGAAAAACTGTCGCGCCAGCAAGGCGACTACGAAAAGCAGCAGCGCCAGATCGCGCACCTGGAATCATTCATCACCCGCTTCAAGGCCAAGGCCAGTAAGGCACGCCAGGCGCAAAGCCGGGTGAAGGCACTGGAAAAGCTGGAACGCATCGCGCCCGCTCACGTGGCGTCGCCGTTCGACTTCCACTTTGATACGCCCGACAACCTGCCCAACCCGCTGCTGCGGCTGGATGCGGCCAACGTAGGCTATGGCAGCACCACCATCCTGCACCGACTGGCGGTATCGGTAGAGGCCGGCAGCCGCATTGGCCTGCTGGGCGTCAACGGCGCCGGCAAATCCACGCTGGTCAAGCTGCTGGCCGGCGAGCTGCCGCCACAGAGCGGCGAGCTGATCTGCGCACAAACGCTGAAAATCGGCTATTTCGCCCAGCACCAGCTGGACACCCTGCGCCCGGACGAATCCCCGCTGCGCCACATGCAGCGGCTGGCGCCAGAGGTGCGCGAGCAGGAGCTGCGCACCTTCCTGGGCGGCTTCAACTTCCGCGGCGACATGGTCAGCGACCCGGTGGGCCCGATGTCCGGCGGCGAGAAATCGCGGCTGGCGCTGGCGATGATTGTGTGGCAAAAGCCCAACCTGCTGCTGCTGGATGAACCGACCAACCACCTGGACCTGGAAATGCGCCACGCGCTGACGCTGGCGCTGCAGGATTTCGGCGGCGCGCTGGTGGTGGTGTCGCACGACCGCTCGCTGCTGGAGTCCACCACCGACGTGTTCTGGCTGGTAGCCGACGGCACGGTACAGCCGTTTGACGGCGACCTGGAAGACTACCGCCAGTGGCGCCTGGCGCAGCTGGCCGAGGCCAACCGCCCGTCCAGCGGCGACGCGCAAGCCGTCAACCGCAAAGACCAGAAACGCCAGGAAGCCGAAGCACGGCAGAAGTTGGCCGCCGCCAAAAAACCGCTGCTGGCCAAGCTGAGCAAGCTGGAAAAATCGCTGGAAAGCCTCAGCAGCGAAAAAGCGGCACTGGATGGCTTTTTGTCCAGCGAGGACGCCTACAGCGACGCCAACAAAGCCAAGCTGGCCGACAGCATCCGCCGCCAGGGCGAGGTCGCCACACAGCTGGAAAGCGTGGAAGAAGAATGGATGCTGCTGCAGGAAGAAATCGAAGCGGTGGAACAGCAGCACGCCACCGGCTGAGCAGCCGCCACCCCGCTCCACAAGCAAAAGCCTTTGCTGCAACAGCAAGGGCTTTTTTATTGCCGGTCACGCCACAACGCGACGTGCGGCCAACCTTGCGCCTGCCGCCTCAGGCAAACCAGCGCGCCAGCGCCTGCGCCACCGCAGCCTCGGTGTGGTGGCCAATTATCGGCGCCTGCGGCACACGCTGCCGCAACGCGGCGCTGGCATTGGCCATCACGTGCGGGTGACCCACCAGGGACAGCATCTCGGCATCGTTCAGCGCATCGCCAAAGGCAGCGCAATCTGCCGGGTCGATGTCCAGCTGCTGCAGCACGGTCAGCAGCGCACTACCCTTGCTGACACCTGGCGCCATGGCCTCCAGATAGCAGTCTTGCGAATAGGTCAACGCCAGCTGGCCCTCAAAGCGGTACAGGATATCGGCCTCGATGCGCGCCAGCAGCGCTGGCTCGCCGCAGTAAACAATCTTGGCCACGTCGCGACCGTGGTAGTCGGCCAGGCTGTCCAGCTGCTCGGCCGCCTGCGCGTACCAGTCCAGCCCGCCGCCGTGGTAGCGGCACGCCAGGCGGCGGTCGTCCAGATACAGCGCCATCTCCGCCCCCATGACCAGCTCCGGCTGTACCAGTTTCTGCACCAGCGCCGGCGCCAGGTTGGCCGCCGCAAACAGGCTGCCATCCGGGGCATGCACGCGCGCACCATTGGCACTCAACACCCAGGCAGGCACACCCAGCTGCTGCAGCAAGGCCTGCACAAAGGGGTAATGGCGGCCAGTGGCCACCATGATGTGGCAGCCCGTGGCAGCAGCGCGGCGCAGGGCATCCATATTGGCCGCGAGTGGCTGCGAGTCTGCCCCCAGGAAGGTTCCATCCAGATCGGTAATCACGGCGCGTAGCATCACAGGCTCCCAAGGAATAATCTGGCATGATTGTGCACAATCATGCAAA
>JAIXTB010000236.1 GCA_027484385.1 Neisseriaceae bacterium
CTGGGGATAGCTGCTGGTGGGCAGCTGCACCACGGAATGGGTAGTGCAGGCAGCAAGCAGGAGCACGGGGCAGAGCAAGGCTAGGCGGCGCATGGTACGGTTCCGGTTTGTGGTGTCCGGTATCATTCAAGCAGCCGTGTGTATCGGGCATATCGCGGCATGGTCGCCACTTTGTCCCGCACTGCAACAAGCCGTTTACAAAGCCGATACGCAGCCTGCCAGCCACGGCGCGGGTGGTTTGGCATACCATACCGGCTGTCATTCTGGCTTTCGGGAGCTTGTCATGCGTATTGGTACCCCTCTTTCTGCGTCGGCACGGCGCGTCATGCTGCTGGGCAGTGGTGAACTGGGCAAAGAAGTGGTGATTGCCCTGCAACGGCTGGGGGTGGAAACCATCGCGGTAGACCGCTACCCCGACGCACCGGCCATGCAGGTGGCGCACCGCAGCCACGTCATCAACATGGCCGACCCGGCCGCGCTGCGCGCACTGGTGGAGGCTGAGCGCCCGCACCTGGTGGTGCCGGAAATCGAAGCCATTGCCACAGAAGAGCTGCTGCGCATCGAGGCAGACGGCCTGGCCGAGGTGATCCCCACTGCGCGTGCGGCCAACCTCACCATGAACCGCGAAGGCATCCGCCGCCTGGCGGCCGAGGAGCTGGGCCTGCCCACCTCGCCGTACGCGTTTGCCAGCAGCCTGGCGGAACTGCAGGCCGCTATCGACGCCGGTATCGGCTACCCCTGCCTGGTGAAGCCGGTGATGTCGTCCAGTGGCAAGGGGCAATCGCTGCTGAAGGGGCCTGGCGACGTGGCCGCCGCGTGGGACTACGCCGTGAGCGCCGGCCGCGTGGACAAGGGCCTGGTGATCGTGGAAGGCTTTATCGACTTTGATTACGAGATCACCCTGCTGACCGTGCGTGCCAACGATGGCCACGGCGGCGTGGCCACGCACTTCTGCGCCCCGGGGGGCCACCTGCAGCAGCGCGGCGACTACGTGGAAAGCTGGCAGCCGCAGGCCATGAGCCCGCTGGCGCAGCAGCGTGCGCAGGAGATGGCCGCCAAGGTCACTGCCGCGCTGGGTGGCCGTGGCCTGTTTGGCGTGGAGCTGTTTGTGAAGGGCGATAAGGTGTGGTTTTCCGAGGTCAGCCCGCGCCCGCACGACACCGGCCTGGTGACGCTGGCTAGCCAGCGCTTTAGCGAGTTCGAGCTGCATGCGCGCGCCATTCTGGGCCTGCCGGTGGACGTGAGCCTGCGCACCCCGGCGGCGTCGGCGGTGATCTATGGCCGCCTGGAAGCGGCGGGTATCGCGTTTGATGGTGTGGCCGAGGCGCTGGCGGTGCCGGGGGCGGATATCCGCCTGTTCGGCAAGCCGGAAAGCTTCGAGCGCCGCCGCATGGGCGTGGCGGTAGCCTACGCTGACGATGTGGACAGCGCCCGCGAGCGCGCCCGCCTGGCCGCCGGCAAGGTGGTGCCGGTCGCCGGTAGCTGATGCTTGCGGCCAACGTTGGCCGCAGCCGGACCAAATGAACAAGGGCAAGCCGTATGGCTTGCCCTTGTTCGTATCTGTACCGGCCAGGCGTTTAATCTGCGCCGTCGCCGTCCTTGAACCACAGCGCATCCGGCAGCTGGCCGAACACCTCGCGCAGCCCCTCGCCCCAGCCCTGGCGTAGCTGCAGGAAATACGGGTCGTCTTCCGTCACGCGGTGGCGTGGCGGAAAGCGGAAGTCGTCACGCGGCTGCCACAGCAGGTCGATTGGCAGGCCTACCGACAGGTTGGAGCGGATGGTGGAGTCGAACGAGATCAGCGTGCACTTGATGGCTTGCGCCAGCGGCGTGTTGTGGCGGATAACGCGGTCGATGATGGGTTTGCCGTACTTGGCCTCGCCTATCTGTAGATACGGCGTGTCCGGCGTGGCCTCGATAAAGTTGCCCTGCGGGTAGATCTGGAACAACCGCGGCGCTTCGCCACGGATCTGCCCGCCCACGAGAAAGCTGCAGCTGTAGTCTACGCCCTGGCTTTGCGTATAGCCGCTGCCGTCGCGCGCCAGTACTTCGCGGATAGTGGCACCCACCAGCTCCGCAGCCTCGTACAGGTTTTTTACCGAGTGCAGGTTGGCCGCATCGTGCGTCAGCCGGCTTTTCAGCAGGCTGACCACACTTTGTGTGGTGGCCAGGTTACCCGCGTTCAGCAGCACGATCTGGCGCTCGCCAGGCAGGCTGAAGACATTCATTTTGCGAAACGTGGCCACGTGGTCCACCCCCGCGTTGGTACGCGAGTCGGAGGCAAAAATCAGCCCCTCGTCCAGCACCATGCCTACACAATACGTCATTACTGATCGGCCTCCGATACCCTGGCGTGTGTTTGCAGGGCTTCGCTGCCGCCGCCGCGGCGCACGCCACGTACGGGGCTGGCGTCGCTGTAGTCCAGCCCCACGGCCAGTTTCAGGTGGTGGCGGTCGGGCTGCTGGCGGTTGCTGATATCGAAGCCCAGCCAGCTGTCTGCCGCGTAGACCTCTGCCCAGGCGTGGCTGGCCACGTGGGTGTCACGGTCGCTGAGCAGATAGCCGCTGACATAGCGCGCCGGCAGCCCCAGGCTGCGGCACGCCGCGATAAAGACATGGCTGTGATCCTGACACACCCCGGCGCCCAGTGCCAGTGCCTGGGCGGCGGTGGTGCCGGTGTGGGTGATGTCGGTGGTGTAGGGCATGGCGTCGGCCACCGCGTGCATCAGCGCCGTCAGCCCGGCCAGCGGGTTGGCCGCAATGGCGTCGGCGTGGGCAGCCGCCAGGGCGCGGATGGCGTCGCTGGCTTCGGTCAGCGGGCTGTCGCGCAGGAAGACCGGCGCCGGCAGCGTTTCTGGCTGCTCGGCCCAGCCATCGCTGGTTTCGACGACGCCACGGGCTTTCAGGCGGATTTCGCTATGCGGGGTATCCAGGGTCAGCACGTGCAGGATATTGCCAAAGGCGTCGAAGCCCTCGCTGGCCACGCCGGGCAGGTCCAGCTGCCAGCTGATGATGTGCTGGTGGCCGCTGTTGCCGGGGGTCAGGCGCAGGTACTGGGTGCTATGGCTGACGATGTCGTCGTAGCGATAGACCGTTTCGTGGTCGATGGTCAGTTTCATGATGCCTCCACGAGATCGCGGGTAAGGGGGAGTTGCCAATAGGCCACGTCCAGCCAGCGGCCGAACTTGCGGCCAACCTGTTCGAAATGGGCGACCTGCCGGAAGCCCAGCGCACGGTGCAGGCCGTCGCTGGCCGGGTTGGGCTGGGCCACGCCACCAATCACGGTGTGCAGCCCCAGCACGGCCAGGCGGCGGATCAGCTCGCGGTACAGCAGCTTGCCCACGCCCTGGCCGACGGTGGCCTGGCGCATGTAGATGCTGCTTTCCACTGCGTGGCGGTAGGCCGGGCGGGCGCGCCAGCGCGTGGCGTAGGCGTAGCCCAGCATGTCGCCGCTGGCTTCGGCCACCAGCCACGGCAGGCCCTGCGCCTGGGTGCTGGCGATGCGTTCAGCCATATCGCTGACCGCCACCGGTTTTTCCTCGAACGAGATGGTGGTGTACTCGATGTAGGGGTTGTAGATTGCGCAGATGGCCGCGGCGTCGTCCGGCGTGGCCTCGCGGATGCATAGCTCGCTCATGCTGCCTCCAGATAGGCACCGTGAATGGCGTCGCCCAGGCCGTGAATCTGGTTGAGGAACTGGGTGAGGTAGGTGTGCAGGCCGTCATCCAGAATGTTGTCGATCTGCCCGTAGCTCATTTCGGCGTGCAAGGTGGCGGCCAGCCGTTTGGCGCGGTGGCCGGTGTCGCCCTTGATACGCGGCAGCAGCTCGGCGATTTCATCCACGCAGGCACGCAGCGAGCGCGGTACGTCGGGGCGCAGGATCAACAGCTCGGCCACGCGGCGTGAGCTGAGGGTGTCGCGGTACAGCTCGTGGTAGGCCTCGAAGGCGCCCAGTGAGCGCAGCAGCGCGCCCCACAGGTAGAAGTCGGCCGCGCTGTCTTCCGCGGCATTGCCTACCAGGTGCGACTTCACATTGATCAGTCGTGCGGTGTTGTCGGCCCGCTCCATGAAGGTGCCCAGGCGGATGAAAGAGAAGGCGTCGTTGCGCTGGATGGTGCCGTAGGTGGTGCCGCGAAACAGGTGCGAGCGCTCTTTTACCCAGTCGAAAAAGCCGGCCAGCGGGCGGCCTTCCAGCGCCATTTGGCGTGCCTCCAGCCAGCTGGCGTTGATGCTCTCCCACATTTCGCCAGTGATTTTGCCGCGCACGGCGTGGGCATTCTCGCGGGCAAACTTCAGGCAGTTCACGATGCTGGCAGGGTTGGCCGCATCAAAGGTCATGAAGTGCATCACGTCGCCGGCGAGCAAATCCGGGTGGCGGGCGCGGCAGGCTTCCAGCGCACCGGTGGTGGCCAGTGCGGCGGTAATGTCGCTGCCGCCGCGTGATTGTGGCAGCAAGGACAGGCTGTGGGTCACGTCCAAGAGGCGCGCCAGGTTTTCGGCGCGTTCCATGTAACGGCTCATCCAGTACAACTGGGATGCGGTGCGCGAGAGCATCATGATTGGTCCTCCAGAATCCAGGTGTCCTTGGTGCCGCCGCCTTGCGACGAATTCACCACTAGCGAGCCTTCTTTCAGTGCCACACGGGTCAGGCCGCCGGCCACCATGGTGATGTCACGCCCGGACAGCACAAAGGGGCGCAGGTCGATATGGCGCGGTGCGATGCCGGACTCCACAAAGGTGGGGCAGGACGACAGGCACAGCGTGGGCTGGGCAATGTAGTTGCTGGGGTCGGCAATGATGCGCTGGCGGAAGTCTTCGATCTCGGCTTTGCTGGCGGCCGGGCCGATCAGCATGCCGTAGCCGCCAGCACCGTGGACTTCTTTCACCACCAGCTCGTGCAGGTTGTTCAGCACGTGGTCCAGCTCGGCCGGGCGGCGGCACATCCAGGTGGGGACGTTTTGCAGCAGCGGCTCTTCGGACAGGTAAAAGCGGATCATGTCCGGCACGTAGGGGTAGATGGATTTGTCGTCCGCCACGCCGGTGCCGATGGCATTGGCCAGGATCACGCCGCCAGCACGGTACACCGATAGCAGGCCAGGTACGCCCAGCATGCTGTCGCCGCGGAAGGCCAGCGGGTCCAGGAAGGCGTCATCGATACGGCGGTAGATCACGTCTACCTGTTTGTTGCCCGCGGTGGTGCGCATGTAGACGCGGTGGTTTTTCACGAACAGGTCTTGCCCTTCCACCAGCTCCACACCCATTTGCTGCGCCAGGAAGGCGTGCTCGAAATAGGCGCTGTTATGGTGGCCGGGGGTCATTACCACCACGGTGGGGTTATCTACCGCGCTGGCGTGGCGCAGGGTGTTCAGCAGCAGCGTGGGGTAGTGCTGTACCGGCGCTACCGCGTGGCTGGCAAACAGCTCGGGGAACAGCCGCATCATCATTTTGCGGTTTTCCAGCATGTAGGACACGCCGGACGGCACGCGCAGGTTGTCTTCCAGCACGTAGAAGTTGCCGTCGCTGTGGCGGATCACGTCCACGCCGGTGATATGGGCGTAGATGCGGTGCGGCAGGTCCAGCCCCTGCATGGCAGGCTGGTACTGGCTATTGGAAAACACCTGCTCGGCGGGAATCAGGCCGGCCTTCACGATGTGCTGTTCGTGGTAGATGTCGTGCAGGAAGGCGTTCAGTGCGGTAACGCGCTGGCGCATGCCTTTTTCGAGCGTCTGCCAGTCGCTGGCGGGGATGATACGCGGTACGGTGTCGAACGGGATCAGCCGCTCGGCGCCGGAGTCGTCGCCGTACACGGCAAAGGTAATGCCCACGCGGTGGAACATCAGGTCGGCCTCGGCACGCTTGCGCGCCAGGGTTTCGGGTGGCTGCGAGTGCAGCCAGCGGGCAAAGTCGCGGTAGTGCGGGCGGATGCCGCCGCTGTCTAGCAGCATCTCATCGTAGTGGCCGGACTCGGGTAGGGTCAGGGCATGCATGGCACTCTCCTGCGGTAGATGTCTTGTATTGAACAGCAAGCCCTGTGCCAGTGCGCAGCGGGGGGTGTACGGGTGCTTTTGCCCCGAAATGACGCATGGAAAAGCCCCTTTGCGGGGTGCGCTTCATGCTGGTGCAATATGCCCCTGATTGGGCCGTCGTGTGGCTGGCGGGCGGCGCTTGCCGTGTCATATTCGCAAGTCGTATATTGCGAACGTCCACTTATCGAATTAAGCCTATGGGCCCCGCTCCTTCAGATGTTCCCACCCTGCCGCCGCCAGGTACGGCCGCCGCAGGGTGTTACCAGCCGCTACCGCTGGCTGTGTTGAGCGAGGCCGCTGGCCGCCCCCGCTGGCAGCTGGTATCGGCTTGGCTGCTCTCGCTCGTGGCCAGCCTGTGGCTGGGCGTGGTGCAGCTTGATGGTGGCTGGTATGGCTTCCAGATACACGCCGGCGAGCTGTCTTTTGTGCTGAGCATTTATCCGCCGCTGACGATCAGTACGCTGTGGGTGTTGTGTATCGGCTATGCCTGGGGGGCATCGCTTGCCTACCTTACCACCTTCATGGTGGGCATGTTGTCCGGTTTGCCGCTGGGCTGGGCGCTGGTGTTTGCCTTTGCCAACCCTTTGGGCTTGCTGGTGATGGCGCAGGTTTACCAGCATGTGCAGGTCAGCTATCTGCCGCGCACCCTGCCCGCGCTGATGTTTTTTATCACCATCAGTTTCATTTCCGGCATTGCCAGCGCCACCGGCTCGTTTATCTGGAGCTACTACAACGACTTGTCGGCGCTGGGGGCGTTTCAAGCCTGGCAGGGCTGGTGGGCCGGTAACTTTCTGCAGACCGTGGTGACGTGTGCGCCATTACTGTTGCTACTGACGCCACGGCTGATGCGCTGGCGCCTGCAACACTGGCCCCATTTTGACCAGGCATCCACCATGGACCAGCGCTGGGCGTGGCTGGTGGCGCTGTTGTCGCTGGCGGGGGTCATTGCCTTTTTGTGGTTGTCGTTCATGCTGGCAGACCGCAGTGTCATGGCCTTGCCCGGTAGTAGTGCGCAGCAGTGGCAGCAGCGTGCCATGCTGTATCGCGATTCGGCCATGTCGGTGTACTGGGTCATGTCCGTGTTGTTGTTCGCCATGGTGTTTCTGGGTTACCGCTTTTTTACCCAGCGCACGTTGCAGCTACGCCAGGCCGCCGAGCGGGTGGCCTACGAGCGGGATCTGGCCCTGCGCCGCCAGGGCGAGGCCGAGGTGGCGCGTAATGCTTTGCACCAGCTCAACCAGGAGCTGGCAGCCCGCATTCGCGAAGTAGAGCTGCTGCAAGCGCAGCTGCGCGAACAGGCCCTGCGCGACCCGCTCACCGGCCTGCACAATCGCCGTTACCTGCATCAGCGTTTGCCAGCCTTGCTGTTGTCGGCACAAACCGCCGGCCCGCAGCTGTGTGTGGTGCTGCTGGACCTGGACCATTTCAAGCGGGTAAACGACCAGCATGGCCACGCCACCGGTGACGCGGTACTGCGGCATTTTGCTGCCCTGCTGCTGGCGGCGGTACGCCCTGCCGACGCGGTGGTGCGCTACGGTGGAGAGGAGTTCTTGCTGCTACTGCGCGGTTACCCTACGGAGCAGGTCGATGCTTTGCTGCGCGGCGTGCAGGCTGCGTTTGCTGCCAGCAGTATTGCGGTGCCCGACGGCCAGCTAAGCGGGCTGAGCTTTTCCGCTGGCATCACCTTCAGCCATGGGGTGAACGATAGCGAGGACAACTTGCTGCAGCAGGCGGACGATGCGCTATACCAGGCCAAGGCAGCCGGGCGGCACACCTGGCGGCAGTACCTGCCTTAGACCAGAGCCTGCGGCCAGCTTGGCCCTGCCCTGCTGTTGGTGGCCAACCGTTGCACGGGGTTAGCGCCGGAAATAAGTGCTGCTTTGTTCAGGCTGCCATATCGATTCTTGGCATTTCTGTATATGATTTGTATTGGACAAATCATATAGGTCACGGCCATGCACACCTTCTGGATTACCGGCGCCAGCGGCGCGATCGGCAGCGCGCTGGCTCGGCGGCTATCGCCCGGCCACCGTCTGGTATTGAGCGCCCGGCGCGAGCCCGAGCTGGCGGCGCTGGCTGCCAGCCTGCCCGGCGAGGTGCTGTTGCGGCCGCTGGATACGCTGGATGCAGCCGCCGTGCGCGACACGGTGGCAGGGTTGGCCGCAGACGGCGTGGCGCTGACCGGCCTGGCCCACTGTGTAGGCAGCACGCTGATCCGCCCCTTGCACCTGACCGCCGAAGACGACGCCTGGCAGCTGATGCAGCACAACTGGCTGAGCGCCGTACACGTGCTCAAAGCCTTTGTGGCTGCGGCGCTCAAGCACAAGCAGCCCGCCAGCGCGGTGCTGGTGGGCTCGCTGGTGGCGCAGGCCGGCTTTCCCAACCACGAGGCCATCGCCAGCGCTAAGGCAGCCGTGGCGGCACTGGCACAAAGCACCGCCGCCAGCTACGCCGACCGTGGTATCCGCGTGAACTGCGTGCACCCGGGGCTGACGGTGTCCGCGCTATCGGCACGCCTCACCGGCACGCCGGAAGCCATCGCCCGCAACGCGCAGGCCAACCCGATGCAGCGCGTGGGCCAGGGTGACGACACCGCCGCGCTGATCGCTTTTCTGCTGTCGCCCGAGGCCGGCTGGATGACCGGCCAGAATATCGGTGTAGACGGCGGCCACGGCGTGATTCACCCCCTGCCCAAGGCATGAGCTATAGCGTTGTCTGGTTCAAGCGCGACCTGCGCCTGGCCGACCACGCCCCGCTATGCGCGGCCGCCGCGCGCGGCCCCGTGCTATGCCTGTACGTGGTAGAGCCGGGGCTGTGGCAGCAGCCGGACGCCTCGGCGCGGCAATACCATTTTCTGCGCGAAAGCCTGCACGACCTGGCTGCGCAGCTGCGCGAGCGCGGCCTGCGCCTGTACGTGGCGGTGGGCGAGCTGGCCGAAGTGCTGACCCAGCTGCACGCGCAAGCGCCGTTCGACGCGTTGTTCGCCCAC
>JAIXTB010000045.1 GCA_027484385.1 Neisseriaceae bacterium
CAGAATGCCGGCAATGTGCGCCAGACCATTAGCCGCGTAGCGCCGCAACTGACCCATGGCGGGGCGCTGCTGCTGTCCAGCCTGGCCAACCTCAGCCTGCTGCCTATTCTTCTTTATTATTTCTTGCACGGCTGGGACGATATGGTGGTGCGCATTGCCAGCCTGATACCACGGCGCTGGGAAGCCGAAGTTGGCCGCATCGCACGCGAAGTCGACAGCATGCTGGGGCAGTTCCTGCGCGGCCAGCTGTCGGTCATGCTGATCATGGCGGCCATTTACGGTGGCGGGCTATGGCTGGTGGGTCTGGATTCGGGCGTAGCCATCGGCATCATTGCCGGCCTGCTGGTTTTCATTCCTTATCTGGGCGCCTTTCTGGGCCTGCTGCTGGCCACGCTGGCTGCCGTGCTGCAGTACGACAGCGCCAGCGGCATCCTGATGGTGTGGGGCGTATTCATGGTAGGGCAAATGCTGGAAAGCTTTCTGGTGACCCCCTATCTGGTGGGCGAGCGCATCGGCCTGTCGCCGGTGACCGTGATCTTTGCGCTGATGGCGTTTGGCGAGCTGATGGGCTTTGTCGGCATCCTGCTGGCGCTGCCGCTATCTGCCATTAGCGTGATTCTGATGCGCCATCTGGTCAGACATTATTTCAATAGTGGCTTTTATCAGCGTAAAATCGGCCCCTGACTCTTTTTGACCGCCCCCATGTTGGATCAGCTCGTTCTAGACCTCAGCCCCACCCCGCTCCCCGCCTTCGATAATTTTCTGGCGCAGCGCAACCGCGAAATCATCGCTGCGCTCACCCACGAAGAAGGCGAGCGCTTTGTGTACCTGTGGGGCGAGCCTGGGTGCGGTAAAACCCACCTGCTGCAGGCGTGGATCGCCCACGCCGAGCGCATGGGCCGCGCCTCCATCTACCTGGACGCCCAGCACGAGCAGCTGCCCGACTTCGCGCGCGAGGCCAGCTTCATCGCCGTCGACCACGTGGACGACCTGCCGCCGGACGACCAGATCATGCTGTTTTCCATCTACAACTCGCTCAAGGAAAGCGGCGAAGGCCGCCTGCTGATGGCCGGCCGCCAGCCACCGATGCAAGCGCCGGTGCGCGACGACCTGCGCACCCGCCTGGGCTGGGGCCTGGTGTTCGAGGTCAAAGCCCTGTCGGACAACGACAAGCTGGCTGCCCTGCGCCACCACGCCGCCAGCCGCCAGCTGGCTATTGGCGACGACGTCTTCCGCTACCTGCTCACCCACTGGCGGCGCGACCTGTCCAGCCTGATTACCATGCTGGATACGCTGGACCGCTACTCGCTGGCCATGCGCCGGCCCATTACCGTGCCGCTGGTGAAAAACGTATTGCAAACCGCCAACCCCGGAACCTGACATGAATCTTGCCCTGTTTGACCTAGACAACACCCTGATTGCCGGTGACTCCGACACCGAGTGGCCCAAGTTCCTGATCAAACGCGGCATTCTGGACCCGGACCACCACGCCCGGCAGAACGACTACTTCTACGAACAGTACAAAGCCGGCACGCTGGATATCTACGAGTTTCTGGACTTTCAGCTGGCGCCGCTCACCCGCTTCAGCCGCAGCGAACTGGACACCCTGCACGCGCAGTACATGCAGGAACACATTCTGCCCATCATCCCGCCCAAGGCACGCGAGCTGGTTGCCACCCACCAGGCCGCCGGCGATGTGGTGATGATCATCACCGCTACCAACCGCTTCATCACCGCCCCCATCGCCCGCGAGCTGGGCGTAGCGCACCTGATCGCGGTCGAGCTGGAAGAAGACGCAACCGGCAACTACACCGGCAAGCCCACCGGCACGCCCAGCTTCCAGGCGGGCAAGATCACCCGCCTGAACGAATGGTTGGCCGCACGCGGCGAAACGCTGCAAAGCTACGACAAGAGCTATTTCTATAGCGACTCGCGCAACGACCTGCCGCTGATGTCTATCGTCACCCACCCGGTAGCGGTAGATGCCGACGACACCCTGCTGGCGCACGCCCAGACGCACGGCTGGCCCAGCATCACGCTGCGCGACTAAGCCATGCTGCACCTCACCACCGCTACCGCCGCCGACCTGCCCGCGCTGTGCCGCCTGGTCAACCTGGCCTACCGCCCCGGCATCGGCCAGGCTGGCTGGACGCACGAGTCGGCACTGGTCAGCGGTGCACGCACCGACCCGGCACAGCTGGCCGCCGTATTGGCCGCGCCCGGCCAGATCTTGCTGGGCTGGCAGCAGCAACAGCTGGTGGCCTGCGTGCACATCGAGCCAGCCGACGGCTACGGCTATATCGGCATGCTGGCGGTAGACCCGGCCTGCCAGGCTGGCGGCATCGGCAAAACCATGCTAGCCCACGCCGAAGCGGTGCTGATACAGCAATACAGCCTGCCACGCGCGCGCATGAGCGTACTGGCTGGCCGGCCCGAGCTGCGCGCCTACTACCTGCGCCGTGGCTACCAGCCTACCGGCCAGCGCCAGCCCTACCCGCTGGAGGCTGGTGTGGGCCTGCCGCTGGATAGCTCGCTGGACCTGGAAATCCTGGAAAAACCGCTGGCCGCCTGAACCGGAGCTGCAATGGACAAACTGGACGCTTTTCTTACCCGCGCCGAAGCCCTGATGGACCGCCTGGCGCCGCTGCTACCGCCGGCCATTCCCCAGCCAGACTGGTCTGCCCCCGCGTTTCGCTGGTGCCGCGCCGGGCTGAGCGGCTGGCTGGAAGCCATCCACGACCCGCACACCGTGCGGCTGGCCGACCTGACCGATATCGAGCGCCAGAAAGCGCAGATCGTGCGCAATACCGAGCAGTTCCTGGCTGGCCGCCCGGCCAACAACGTGCTGCTGACCGGCGCACGCGGCACCGGCAAGTCGTCGCTGATCAAGGCCCTGCTGGCGCAGTATGCGGCGCAGGGCTTGCGGGTGATCGAAGTCGACAAAACCCACCTACCCGACCTGGGCCAGATCGTGGCACTGGTGGCGTCGCGGCCGGAGCACTTCATCCTGTTTTGTGACGACCTGTCATTTGAGGAAGGCGAAGACAGCTATAAAGCGCTAAAGTCTGCGCTGGATGGCGGCCTGGCGCAGCGTGCGGCCAACCTGCTGGTGTACGCCACCTCCAACCGCCGCCACCTGATGCCCGAGCGCGCCAGTGAAAACCGCGAAGGCTGGGTGAAAGATGGCGAGATCCACCCCGGCGAAACCACCGAAGAAAAAGTATCACTCTCCGACCGCTTTGGCCTGTGGCTATCGTTCTACCCGTTTGACCAGCACGCCTACCTGGCCGCCGTGCGCGGCTGGCTGGCCCATTTCAGCCTGCCGCTAGATGCCGAAGCCGAACGCGCCGCACTACAATGGAGCCAGCTGCGCGGCAGCCGCTCCGGCCGCGTGGCCTGGCAGTTTGCCTGCGACTGGGCCGGGCGCAGCCCTGCCGAGCGCGTGGCCGAGCTGGGCCACTAAACCCGACACCGGCCGCCTCGCGGCCACCCCTGGGCACCATGACTGAACACAAGCACACTATTCCCGTGGTCGCCGGCGCGCTGATGCGCGCTGACGGCCAGTTCATGCTGGGCAGCCGCCCGGCCGGCAAACCCTACCCCGGCTACTGGGAATTCCCCGGTGGCAAGGTAGAGGCTGGCGAAGCGCCATTCGAAGCCCTGGTACGCGAATTCCAGGAAGAAATGGGGATCACCGTCACCCACGCTACGCCGTGGCTACGCCGCGTACACCACTACGAGCACGCCTCGGTAGAGCTGCTGTTCTACCGCATCTGGGCGTGGCAGGGCGAGCCGCAGCCGCACGAAGGCCAGGCGTTTGCCTGGCAGCAGCCTGGCCACCTGTCGGTGAAACCCATGCTGCCCGCCAACGACCCCATCTTGCGCTCGCTGCAGCTGCCGGACGTGCTGGATATCACCTGCATCAGCGACACCGGCCGCGACACCCTGCTGCACAAGCTGGCACAGCGCCAGGACGCCCCGTGGGTGATCGTGCGCGAGCCGCAAAAAAGCCGCGAACAGTTGGCCGCACTGGTGGGCGAGATCAGCGAGATCATCCACCCCCTTGGCGGCAAGCTCATCGTGAACGCCGACCCGGCATGGCTGAAAGGCTGGCCGGTAGACGGCGTGCAGCTGAACAGCCAGCGCCTGGCCGCTTGCGAGGCACGACCGCACTTTGCCTGGGTGGGCGCGTCCTGCCACAGTCGCGCCGAGCTGGACCGCGCTGCCGCGCTGGGGCTGGACTACGCCCTGCTGGGCCATGTACAAGCCACCGTCAGCCACCCCGGCCAGCCCGGGCTGGGATGGGATGGCCTGGCTAGCTGCCTGGCCCCCGCTGCACCGCTGCCGGTCTTTGCCCTGGGCGGGCTGTCTGCGGCCAACCTGGATCAGGCCAGACAAGCCGGTGCCCACGGCGTGGCGCAAATGCGGGGGGCCTGGCAATGAAAAAACTCAGCCGCCAGCAATGGCTGTTTGTCGGCATTGCCCTGATCTGCTTTGCCATGCTGAAAGCCGGGCTGATTTACTGGTACCTGCAAAACAAAGGCAGCGAGCTGCAGCGCCAGGACGTAAGCTGCAGCAACCTGCAACAAGGCTGCACCCTGCCGGACGGCAGCGTACTGCGCTTTGACCGCACCCCGCACCACAGCCAGCCTTTCCTGATCAGCCTCGGTAAAACGGCTGGTGCCGCTCCAGCGGCGGAGTTCTCCATGGAAAAAATGGACATGGGCTTTAACCGCTACCGCTTTGTCGATGGCAACACACAGTGGCAAGCCAAGGTCACCCTGCCGGTATGCATCAGCGGCAGCGGCGACTGGCTGCTGGACCTGAAATACGCCGACCGCAGCTACCGCGTACGCTTTAAAAGCCAGTAAAGCCTGGGATGGTTACCGCACAGGCCAGCCATTGCCGTAGTTGGCCTGTGCCGTACCGTTTGTCAGGCTCCACCACCCGGCCACACCGCCAGAACACCGTGCACGCGCCGCCCTTGACCCGCCCGCTCTGCACGCCGGCCTCTGCCTGATAAGCCGGCCACCCTGTTGTGACACCTCGCCCGATCTTGCCAGCCCCGGCATGCCTCTTACCCATGAAAACCCCGGCTACCAGCCGCCATTGCCTAGCCGAACCCATCGACACCCACAGAGCTGGCACGCAGCTTGCTTAATAAACCCTGCTCTTTGGAGCGACAGGTGTTGTTTCCCGTATTTTGGGCCGGGTTTAAGCAAACCCGACGTGGAGAGGGAAATATTTTTGCACGGATTTGGTGCAAAAGCTTCCCGAATTGGTGCAAAGCGCCAATTCGGGGCTTCTTTTCAGGATATTGCGCCACGCACACTGCGGGGCGCCAGGTTTGATAGAGGGAGAACCAGAACGGCCAAGCCGTCATCTCAACAAGCCAGGGGTTGGCCGCAGCGATGCGGCCAACCTTTTGCTTTTTTAGGCGCCCTACACCACGCCAGCCATGCACCATTTTAGGGCTGATCACCGACCAGGTAGCGCTTGCTCATCTGTTTGAACAGCGCCGACCCCGACACCCGCAAGCACTCGAACAGCACCATTTCCCGCGTTACCAGCACCGCCCCCGCATCCCGCATGCGCTGCAAGCCGTACTCGCGGTTAAGCTCGCCACGGCTGGATACCGCATCCGCCACCACAAACACCTGCTTGCCGGCCTGCAACAGCTCCATCACCGTTTGCAGCACGCAAACATGGGTTTCCATACCGCACACAATCACCTGGCGGCGCGACATCAGGCCGTCGGGCAAACATTGGCCAGCCACGCAGGAAAAATGCAGCTTTTCCACCACGTCAGCCTGCGGTGCGGCCTCCAGCAACAGCGGCAAGGTGCCGCCCAGCCCTTGCGGGTACTGTTCGGAAAACACCACCGGCAGCCCCAGATCGACCGCCGCCGCAATCAGCCAGTGGCAGCGCGCCACCATGCCGTCGGCGTCCAGCACGGCGGGCACCAGCTTGTCCTGTATATCCACCACCAACAGCGTGGCATCGTCTTTTTCGATAAGCATCGCTTTTCCTCCGGATGATTTTGCAGCTTAACCGCAGCGCATAATCAAGGGCAAACCCCTGATGGGTACGGTAATAAAGTATGGCAACATCACCTATCCACAAAACCAACAGGCCTACGCCGCCGGAGAGTGACATGCTGCAAGGTGCATACCGCGAATTCCATCAACGCATTCTGGAAACCCTGCCTGCGCGCCGCGTATTTACCGACCCGCTGTCTACCCTGGCTTACGGTACGGATGCTTCCTGTTACCGGCTGACGCCCAAGGTGGTAATCAAGAGCGAAAACGAAGCCGAGGTCCGCACTATCCTGCGTGAAGCGGCCAGCCTGCAGCTGCCGGTTACCTTCCGCGCTGCCGGTACGTCCCTGTCTGGCCAGGCGGTGAGCGACTCCATTCTGATTGTGGCCAGCCACGGCTGGAAAAACCTGCAGGTGCTGGATAATGGCCTGGCTATCCGCCTGCAACCGGGCGTGATCGGTGCCGAAGCCAACGCCGCGCTGCTGCCGTTTGGCCGCAAGATCGGCCCCGACCCGGCCACCATCAACTCGGCCATGATCGGCGGCATCGTCAACAACAACTCCAGTGGCATGTGCTGCGGTACCGCCGAAAACACCTACCAGACGCTGAAATCGCTGCGCATGGTACTGGCCGATGGCACCGTACTGGACACCGGCGACGCCGCCAGCGTAGCCGCCTTCCGCACGAGCCACGCCAGCCTGCTGGCGCAGCTGGCTGCGCTGCGCCAACGCATTCTGACCGACGACACCCTGGCCGCGCGCATCCGCCGCAAGTACAAAATGAAGAACACCACCGGCTACAGCCTGAATGCGCTGCTGGACTTCGCCGACCCGGTGGACATGCTGGCGCACCTGATTGTAGGCAGCGAAGGCACGCTGGCCTTTGTGTCCGAGGTAACCTACCACACCGTGGTAGAGCACCCGCACAAGGCCTCGGCCCTGGTGTTCTACCCCGACATCAAGGCCGCTTGCGACGCCATCCAGATCCTGGCGCAGCACAAAGATGTGGTGTCGTCCGCCGAGCTGCTGGACCGCGCCAGCCTGAAATCGGTAGAAAACAAGGCCGGTGTGCCGGACTTCATCAAGACGCTGGGGCCGGACGCCGCCGCCATCCTGATCGAAACCCGCGCCGCCACCCCGGAAGCCATTGCGGCCAACGTGGCAGCCATCAGCGGCTTTATTGCCCACATCACCACCGAAACCGGCATCCGCTTTACCAGCGACGTGGCCGAGTACACGCAGTACTGGAACATCCGCAAAGGCATGTTCCCCAGCGTGGGAGCGATGCGCGCCGCCGAAACTACGGTGATTATCGAAGACGTGGCCTTCCCCATCGAGCACCTGGCCGAAGGCACGCTGAAGCTGCAGGCGCTGTTCCGCCAGTTCCACTACGACGAGGCCATCATTTTCGGCCACGCACTGGAAGGCAACCTGCACTTTGTGTTTACCCCCAACTTTAGCGGCCCGGCCGAAATCGCCCGTTACGAGGCATTTATCGAGGCGGTGTGCCAGCTGGTGGCGGTGGAATACGAGGGCGCGCTGAAAGCCGAGCACGGCACCGGCCGCAATATGGCGCCGTTCGTGGAAATGGAATGGGGCCCGGCCGCCTACCGCCTGATGCAGGAGATCAAGGCGCTGTTCGACCCGCAGGGCATCCTGAACCCGGACGTGATCATCACCCACGACAAGCTGCTGCACGTGCGCGACCTCAAGCCGATCCCTGCGGCCAACCCGCTGATCGACAAGTGCATCGAGTGCGGCTTCTGCGAAGTGATGTGCCCCAGCCGCGCCATTACCCTCACCCCGCGCCAGCGCATTGTGGCCAACCGAGAAATGGCGCTGCTGGAGAAAAAGGGCGATAGCGAGCGCCTGGCCGACATCCGCGCCGCCTACCAGTACGCCGGCGACGAAACCTGTACTACCTGTGGCCTGTGCGAAACCGCCTGCCCGGTGGGCATCAACACCGGCAGCCTCACCAGCCTGATCCGCCAGGCCAGCCTGAGCGACGTAGGCTGGGCGGTGGCCAATACGCTGGCCGACAACTTTGCCAGCGCTACCACGGGTGCCAAGCTGGGCCTGAAAGCGCTGGACATCGTGCACGCGGTGGCCGGCGACGGCGCCACTGGCGGCGTGATGCGCGCGCTGCGCAAAGTGGGCGGCCGCCATATCCCGCGCTGGAACCGCTACTTCCCGCGTGCTGCCGGCCAGATGAAAACGCTGGGCGTCAACACGCACAGCCCACGCCAGGTGGTGTACCTGCCATCCTGCCTTACCCGCACCTTTGTGCCGTCGCGCCACATGCCGGACCAGCGCCCGCTGAACGAAGTGGTGGCGTCGGTACTGGGCAAGGCCGGTTACGGCATTGTCTACCCCGACGGGCTGGCCAACCTGTGCTGCGGTACGCCGTTCAAGTCCAAGGGCGCGCAGGACGCCGCCGATAAAAAGGTCAGCGAGCTGGAGGCAGCGCTGCTGGCCGCCAGCGATAACGGCCGCCTGCCCGTGATCATCGACAATGGTGTGTGTACCGCCGCGCTGCTGGACGGCATCCGCGACCCGCGCCTGCAGGTGATGGACGTGACCAGCTTTGTGCACGAGGTCGCCGCCGAACACCTGGCCTTTACCCCGCAAGACGAGCAGGTAGCCCTGCACGTGGTGTGCAGCATGCGCAAAAAAGGCCAGGCCGGCATGCTCAACGCGCTGGCAAGCCGCTGCGCCACACAGGTACTGGAGCCCAAGGGCATTACCTGCTGCGGCTTTGCCGGCGACAAAGGCTTTAGCCACCCGGAGCTGAACGAAAGCGCACTGACCGGCCTGCGCCAGCAAGTACGCGACTGCGGCAGCGGCTTTTCCACCAGCGCTACCTGCGAGATCGGCCTGTCCGAACACGGCGGCATCCCCTACCAGCACCTGATGGTACTGGTAGACCGCGCCACCCAGGCCAAACGCTAAGCTGCCCCGCGCCTGCGGCCAACCTTGCTGCCCGTGCCGGCTTGCCCGTACGGGCAGTTGCCATGCCGCGGGCGGCAATGGCAAGGTAGGGCTTCGGGTACGGCCAGTCGCCGCAGCAGCCCATCAACTCCGGAGCCCCCATGGCTTATACCATTCGTCGTCTGCAGCCCACCGATGCGGCTGCGCTGTTCCGCCTGCGCCAATCGCCCGGCGTCGTGCGCAATACCCTGCAGCAGCCGTTCCAGTCGCTGGCGGCCACCCAGGCCTTTCTGGATCACTACCCGGAAACCAGCCACGCGCTGGTAGCCTGTACCGAAAGCGGCGAGCTGGTAGGCTGTGGCGGCCTGCATCTGCCTGGGCATAGCCTGCGCCGCCGCCATAGCGCGCTGTTCTTTCTGTTCGTGCGGGACGACTGGCAGGGCAAGGGCGTGGGCAGCGCCCTGCTGCGCGCGGTGCTGGACTACGCCGACAACTGGCTGGACCTGAAGCGCATCGAGCTGGACGCCGTACACGACAACCACGGCGCCATCGCGCTGTACGAGCGCTTCGGCTTCCGCCACGAAGGTGTCAGTCGTGGTTTCAACCTGCGCGAAGGCGTGTACGAAGACGCCGTGCTGATGGCACGACTACGCTTTCGCGAGGGTGAGCTAGGCGAGCCTTTGGACATATCGAGCAACCAGACAGTGGAGCACGTACCCGCGGGCAGCCCGTTCAGCCTGCGCCACGCCGAACCGGGCGACGCCGCCGGCATGGCCGCCCTGATGGCCCACGACAGCACCTACGGCAACACGCTGCAGCTGCCCTACCCCACCACCGCCAACTGGCAAAAACGGCTGGCCAAGCACGGCGGCACCGTACTGGTCGCCTGCGACGCGAGCGGCACCCTCATCGGCCACTGCGGCGCCTGGGCACCGCACGACAACCCGCGGCTGGCGCACATCGTGGGCGTAGGCATTACAGTGACCCCAGCCTGGCAAGGCCGCGGCGTGGGCAGCGCGCTGCTATCGGCCATGGTGCAGCAGGTACGCGATTACCAACCCTACCGCCGCATGGAACTCACGGCATTTGCCGGTAACGCCGCGGCCATGGCGCTGTACCGCAAGCTGGGCTTTCAGCAGGAGGCCGTGCTGGCAGGCTACGCCTACCAGGCCGGGCAGTACCGCGATTGCCTGCAGATGGCGCTGACCCTGAAATAGCCAAGGTTGGCCGCACGCAGCCGACCATGGGCGGATCGACACCGGAAAAAACAAAGCCCCGCAGTGCGGGGCTATTTTTTGACCACCCGGTGCGCTTAGCGCTGGCCGAAATGGTAAGGCGACAGCTTGTAGTACGGGTTCAGCGGGTGCCAGCCGGACAGGGCTTTAGGCTGCGCCGACAAGCGGGTACGCACGGCACCGGCCAGAAAGGCCAGGGCACCACCCACGATGGGCATCAGCAGAAAGTAGACCGCGCACAGCACAATCAGGGTTTCCATGATTCTTCTCCAATAATGTCTAGACATTATTGACCATGACGGCAGAAAAATCGTTCAGAAACAGGACACTAGCTTTGGCAGGCGCGACATGGCCACGCAGAAAAACAAAAAGCCGCCCGAAGGCGGCTTTTTTGATGATGCCGTTACGCTGGATTAAACAGCAGCAACAACAACGATCTTCACTGCAGCAACCACGTCGTGGTGCAGAGCGATTTCTACGTCGTACTCACCGATGGCCTTCAGCTGGCCGTTCGGCAGACGAACTTCGAAACGCTTAACTGCAACGCCAGTAGCGGTGATGGCTTCGGCGATGTCAACGTTGGTTACGGAACCGAACAGACGGCCGTCAACACCTGCTTTTTGAGCGATGGTGAAGGAAGCGTCTACCAGTTTTTCAGCGCGCGCTTTCGCGTCTGCCAGAATTTCAGCCTGTTTGGCTTCCAGCTCGGCACGGCGAGCTTCGAATTCTTGCAGGTTAGCGGCGGTTGCGCGTTTTGCTTTGCCTTGCGGGATCAGGAAGTTACGGGCGTAGCCGTTCTTCACGTTTACCACGTCACCCAGTACGCCCAGGTTAGCAACTTGTTCGAGCAGAATGATTTGCATCTTGTCGTATCCTTATCCCGGAATTAATGCTGGTCGGTGTACGGCAGGAAGGCCAGGAAGCGCGCGCGCTTGATGGCTTCGGACAGCTGACGCTGATAGCCTGCTTTGGTGCCGGTGATACGGGCCGGGATGATTTTGCCGTTTTCGGCAATGAAGTCCTTCAGCAGATCAACGGATTTGTAGTCGATTTCCTTGATGCCTTCCGCGGTAAAGCGGCAGAACTTCTTGCGCTTGAAGAGTTGACGAGCCATGTGATTAACCTTTAACAAATTCAACAAATTCGATGTGTAGAACCAACCGCGGATTACGGAGACTGCGCTGATTCAGAAAGCCTGTGCAGTGCACAGTGTTTCCTGCCATCGTCCCTGCCAGCTGTTTGGCTAGCGCCCCCATGGCTACGGCCTGTATTTCGCAGGACACGTCGCGTTCCAGAGTGGCAATGGTTTGCCGGGAGTGGTGCCTTAGCCACATTTCCAGTACCGGCATGCCGGCTGGGGTGTGTCGCAAAGGGTCTTCGCGTTCGACCGTAACGGTCAGTTCAAGTCGGTTCTGCAAGGATGCAGTGTTGCCCAATTAGGCAGCTACTTCAGCCTCGGCTGCAGCTTGCTGGCCTTCCAGCAGGCTCTTGGCCTTTTCGTCCTTCATCATCGGGGATGCTTCGGTGATAGCACGAGTCATCTTGATGGTCAGGTGACGCAGAACGGCGTCGTTGAATTTGAAGGCGTGCTCGATCTCGGCCAGAGTTTCCGGAGCGCACTCAACGTTCATCAGAACGTAGTGAGCTTTGTGAACTTTCTGGATCGGGTAAGCCAGTTGACGACGGCCCCAGTCTTCCAGACGGTGGATTTTGCCATCAGCGTTCAGGACCATGCCCTTGTAACGCTCAACCATAGCACCAACCTGTTCGCTCTGATCCGGATGGACGATGAACACGATTTCGTAATGCCGCATGTGAACTCCTTGTGGCTATAAAGCCCTTCGTCATGCGCGATAGCGAAGGGCAAGGGTTAAAAGCTGAAGATTGTACGGAGTTTGGCCCGCGCTAGCAAGCCAAACGCGTGGATATTCAGGTATTTGCCGCCAGCGGCGGCCAGTGTGTCAGCCGATTACATCAAAACCGGCGTTTTCTACGGCCTGTTGCCAGGCGGCGGGCTGCGCGTCACCGTCAAAATGGATGGTTACGGCCTTGCTGGCCAGGTCTACCTGCACCTGGGCCACACCGGCCACGGCCTGCAATGCGCGGCTCACGCCGGCGGCACAGCCGCCGCAGGTCATGCCGTCTACCTTGATGATGTGCTGGTTCATGCTTGTTCTCCTGTTCAACGCATTTTCTTGAGCAGGGCCATCACCTCGGCGATGGCCTCGTCGCTATTGCCTTCGTTTACCGCACGGGCCACGCAGCCCTTGAGGTGGTTTTCCAGTAGCTGCTGCGCTACCGCGTCCAGCGCCGAACGGGCGGCGGCGATCTGGGTGAGTACATCCACGCAGTAGCGGTCGCCTTCTATCATGCCGGCGATGCCGCGCACCTGGCCTTCCAGCCGCGCCAGGCGTTTCATCAGTGCGGCCTTGTCGGGCTGCACCACGCTTTTCGGGCTACTGCAGCAGTCGTGTTGTGGTTCGGTCATGGTTTAGCCCGGCAAAAAGTCGATTTGCGCCATCATGCCCTGGTCTTCGTGCTCCAGGATGTGGCAGTGGAACATGCGCAGGCCCGGCAAAGTCTGCACGAAGCGCAGGCGCACCATGCCACCAGCCGGTACGTTGACGGTGTCGCGCCACGCCAGGAAAGGCTCATCCTCCCAGATACCATCTACGGTGCGTGCCAGTACCTGGAACTGCGTGCCGTGCAGGTGGAAGGGGTGGTCCATGTGCGCGTCGGCGATGACTTCCCATTCCTCAATGCGGCCAACCTGGCCGGTGCCATCGATACGGTTCATGTCGTAGCTTTGGCCATTGATCAGGAACGGGGCTTTCGGGTCGGCCATGTTTTCGGATAGCACGATCTTGCGACGGAAGCCAGGTGCACCCAACGGTTCAATCGGCCGTAAGCTGGCGGGCAGCGCCAGGGTTGGCCGCATGCCATGGGCCACAATGCTGGCCAGCGTGTCGTCTTTTTCCTGCTCCGGGTGCATGCGCTTGCCGCGCTCGTAGGGCTGGCTGATCAGCCCCGCCGGCTGGCCGGGCTTGAAGCGGCCGGTAACGACCAGCTCGCAGCGCTCACCCGGCGACAACAGTACGCTGTCTACCGGCTGCGGTGCGCCGATCAGGCCACCGTCGGTTCCCACCAGCTGTACCTCGTGCGCGGGCAGTGCCAGCTTGATGATGCGGCTGCTGCTGGCGTTCCAGATGCGCCAGCGCTGGCGCTCGCCTTCGCCCAGTGTGATCACGGGCTGCCACGCGCCGTTGATCAGCACGAACTGGCCTTCGCGGCCATCGTGCAGGTCGGCCATGTCGTTGGCCGCAATCTGGCCATCGGCTGCCAGCTTCAGGTCGGACAGCAGCAGGTGGCGCTCTGGCAGATGGCGCAGCGGGTCGGTTTTGCTGCGCACGATAATCGGCCCTGCCAGGCCCCGAAAGGCCTGTTCGGCAGTGTGGCCGTGCGGGTGCGGGTGGTACCAGTAGGTACCGGCGCAGCCTGGCGGCAGCGTATAACGGTAGCGGCGGCCCTTGCCGGGGGCTACCGGGTCTTGCGGGTTGCCATCTTCGGCGGGGGGCACCGGCATGCCGTGCCAGTGGATGGTAGACGGTTGCGGTAGCGCGTTATCAAAACCGATGTCGACTTCGTCGCCTTCCCATAGCTCGATCAGCGGGCCGGGCACGCTGTCGTTAAAAGCCCAGAAGGTGGTTTGCCGGGCATCGCCCCACAGCGCTACCTGCACCGGCGCCGCGCGCAAGCTGGCGGCAAAACGGCCTGGCTCTGCCGCCTGGTTGACCAGCGGCTGTAGCGCAGGCAGGTGCTCGCCACGCGGCAGGCTCAGGCCCTGGGCGGCGGGCGCAGGCGCGGGCATCGCGTGGCCCATATCGTGGCCCATGGCGGCGTGGTCCATGGCGGTTTGTGCTTGCGCCTGGCGCAGCGCGGGTACCGCCACGGCCAGCAGGCCGGCGGCTTTCAGAAAATGACGACGTTGCATAACGCCTCCCTGTGTCAGTTATCGATGACTATATACCCCATCAGGGTATACAGACAAGACGATGACGTTCGTGTTCCTGCCAGGTGGCAATAAAAAACCGCCACCTGTTGGTGGCGGTTCGATCATCACAACACACGGTGCTGCTTATCTGGGCAGCACCATTCTGGCGCCGACCATGCAGCGACCTTTGAAGGGCAGCTTGAACTGGGTCAGCAACTTTTCGGTTTCCTGTTTGAATTGTTCGGCGTTGGCACGGGCTTCGGTACCCGTCTTGCCTTTCACCAGAAACGCCGCGCCATTACGGTAGTTTTCATCCAGAAAATACGCTTCGGTAACCGTGCCGCTCTTTACTTTGGCAATGGCCTGGTTGATCAGCTCGGGAAACAGCTTGTTGAATTCCTCACTGACCACACCATCCTGCCGCTGATCCGGCATACAGGTCAGTAAAGCATGGTGGGTGGCTACGCTGGTGGCGGCCATTACGCTGGCGGGTAGCGCCATTATTAACAGTAGTGTTAGTTTCTCCATCGCCCTTATTCCTCATTTTTTATTGAAAGTAAATTCATTTCCACTTTCAAAAACAAGGCTAGCACGGGCAGCCCGCTACGGGCAGCCACTACGGGCGTAGCAATAAAAGCCTGGCGCACAAAACAGCAGGGGCTGGCCTGCCCGGCCAGCCCCTGCTGCGCAAAACTACGTTGGCCGCGGCCACGCTGCAGGGCTTAACCCTGCTTGAGCACGCGCTGACGGCGACTTTCGCTCAATACCATGCCGGACGACACCGACACGTTCAGGCTTTCTACGGTACCAAACATGGGGATGGACACCAGCACGTCGCAGTGTTCACGCGTGAGGCGGCGCATGCCCTCGCCTTCGGCCCCCATCACCCAGGCCAACGGGCCGCTGGCATCAAAGTGATACAGGTCGGTATCGGCTTCCATGGTGGTGCCGGCAATCCACACACCAGCGTCTTTCAGATCGCGCAGGGTGCGCGCCAGGTTGGTCACCGTGATGTAGGGCATCACCTCGGCAGCGCCGCAGGCGACCTTGGACACGGTGGCATTCAGCGTGGCGGAACGGTCTTTCGGTGCAATGACGGCGTGCGCGCCCATAGCGTCGGCCACGCGCAGGCAGGCACCCAGGTTGTGCGGGTCGGTCACGCCGTCCAGAATCAGCAACAGCGGCGGCTCGGACAGGTTTTCCAACACGTCATCCAGGGTAACGAAGTTCTGGTTGGCGTCGATCATGGCCACCACGCCCTGATGGCGGGCATTGCCGGTCAGGCTGTCCAGACGGGCCTTGTCCACAATGTGGGCTTTCACGCTTTCGCCGGCGGCTTTGTCCAGCACGGCTTGGGCGCGGGCGTCCTGACGGCCGCCAGCCAGAAAGATTTCCAGCACGGATTTCGGGTTTTGCCACAGGCGGGCATTAACGGCATGAAAGCCGTGAATGAGTTTCTTGTTGCTCATGAGGCATCACCTTATCAATAGAACCGCGCATTGTACCGCTTAATGCGCGGTGCTTTGTGCTTTTGCAGCTTACAGCTCGTCGTCACCCTCTATCAGCAAGGGCACCTGCTGCTGGCGTGCGGCCAACCATTGTGCCAGCTCACCCGCCGGTAGCGGCCTGCTGAAGAAATAGCCCTGCAAAATGGCGCAGCCTGCCTGGCGCAGGAACGCGCCCTGTGCGGCGGTTTCCACCCCTTCGGCAATCACGGTAAAGTGCAGTTTGCGCGCCATGGCGATAATGGCTTCGGTGATGGCCGCGCTATCGCCATCATCCGGCAAGCCTTCGATAAACGAGCGGTCTACCTTCAGGTAATCCAGCGGGAAACGCTTGAGCGTGGACAGCGAGGAATAGCCGGTGCCGAAATCGTCAATGGACAGCTTGACCCCCAGCGCCTTGAGCTCGCCCAGTAGCGAGATGGCTTCCTGCGGGTTTTGCATCAGCATGGACTCGGTAATTTCCAGCTCCAGTCGCGACGCGGCCAGGCCGGTGACCGCCAGCACGTCGTTCACTTCGTTCAGCAGGGTTTGCTGCTCGAACTGGCGGGCAGACAAATTGACCGCCAGCCTTGGCACACACATGCCGGCTTTGTCCCACGCAATCATTTGATGGCAGGCTTCGCGCAGCACCCAGGCACCGATAGGCTTGATCAGGCCGGTTTCTTCGGCCAGCGGAATGAAGCGCGCGGGCGGTACCAGGCCCAGCTGCGGGTGGCGCCAGCGTATCAGCGCTTCTACGCCTTCCAGTGCCACACCGTCGCAGGAAACCTGCGGCTGGTAGTGCAGTTCGAACTCGCGCCGCTCCAGCGCCTGGCGCAAACCGCTTTCCATCAGCAGGCGCTCGAAGGTTTGCGTGTTCATCTCGGCATCAAAGAACTGGTAGGTGTTCTTGCCGGCTTCCTTGGCACGGTACATAGCGGCATCGGCATTTTTCAGCAGGGTGGCGGCGTCTATGCCGTCGTTTGGATAGACGCTGATACCGATACTGCCGCTGACAAAGACCTCGTGCTGCTCAACCCGCATGGGGCGCGCCAGCGCGGCCAACACTTCTTCGGCCATGCGGCCCAGTGCTTCATGGCTGTCAAAATCGCTGACCAGTAGCGTGAACTCATCGCCGCCCAACCGTGCTACCAGGCCAAAACGCTGTGCCGACTGGGTAAGCCGCGCGGCAATTTCGTGCAGCACCTCATCGCCGGCCTGGTGACCAAACGAGTCGTTAATCAGCTTGAAGCGGTCCAGGTCAATAAACATCAGCGCCAGCGCCGGTACAACCTCGGCCGATTCGATAATGGTGTTGTCGATAGCCTCGATCAGCGCGCTACGGTTAGGCAGGCGGGTGAGCGGGTCGTGGCTGGCCAGAAACTGCAGGCGGTCTTCGGCTTGCTTGCGGCCGGTAATGTCGGAAAACACACCCACATAGTGCGTCAGCCCGCCGTGGGTAGCCCGCACCGCGCTGATGGACAGCTCGGCTACGTAGGGGTCGCCGCTCTTATGGCGATCAAACATTTCGCCTTTCCAGTGCCCGTCGCGCTCCAGCGACTCGACCAGCGCGCGGTTGCGCTCGCGGTTGGCCGTACGCAGCATGCGCGATACCCGGCCGATGGCTTCGTCCGAACCAAAACCGGTGATACGGGTAAATGCCTGGTTGACCATGACGATGCGGCCCTCGGCGTCGGTCACCAGAATGCCCTCGGTGGCATTGTCGAATACGGTGGCGGCCAGGCGCAGCTCGGCGCTGGCGGCGACACGGTCGGAAATATCCATCACCACACCGATAATCGCTTTACGGCCCTGGTAGTCAAACAGGCGGCTGTGGACTTCTACATCCACCTCCTCGCCGTCCTTGCGCAGCAGGCGCGTGGTGTAGTGCATGTTCTGGATGCGGTCAGCAATACGGCGGCGGATTTGCGCACTGATGCGCTGGGCTTCTGCAGGTGTAAGCACCATGCCGATATGACGGCCCACCAGCTCGTCGGCATCGTATTGCACCAGGTCGGCCAGCTTGGGGTTCACATACATCAGCTCTTCTTCCTGCGTGATGTATATCCCCACCATGGATTGCTCTACCACGGCGCGGTATTTTTCCACCGCTTCCTGGCGCGACCGCTCTTCGGCTGCGCGCTGGGTAATATCTACCGAAATGCTGCCCACACCCGATGGCAGGCCTTCGCTGTCGAACAGCGGAAACACGCTGGACAGCATGCGCAGGCTCTGGCCGTCTACGGTAATGTTTTCTTCAAACTGGCGCGGCTCCAGGCTACGCAACACCTGCAAGTCATGCTCGGCAATCAGCTTGGCTTCTTCGGCAGCAAACACATCGCGGGCAGCACGCCCCTTGAAGTAAAGCGGCGAGCGGCCAAACAGCCGGGCGAAGTTCAGGTTCACCACCAGATAGCGGCCATCCAGGTCTTTCAGCGTCATCAGGCTGGTGCTCTGGTTCAGCAGCGACTCGAAACGCGCCTGCACATCCTGCAACAAACGCTCGCGCCGCCGGTGGCCATCGCCA
>JAIXTB010000191.1 GCA_027484385.1 Neisseriaceae bacterium
CGCGAAGAAATCTTTGGCCCGGTGCTGTCCATCATCACCTTCAGCGACGTGGAAGAAGCCATCCGCATTGCCAACGATACCGAGTACGGCCTGGCCGCAGCAGTGTGGACCAGCAATGTCAGCACCGCGCACCAGGTATCGCGCCGCCTGCGCGCCGGTACCGTGTGGGTAAACTGCTACGACGAAGGCGGCGACATGAACTTCCCGTTCGGCGGCTTCAAGCAGTCCGGCAATGGCCGCGACAAATCGCTGCACGCGCTGGAAAAATACACCGAGCTGAAATCCACGCTGATCAAGCTGTAAACCTGCCCCACCCCATGCCAAGCCTGCCGCGTGCAGGCTTTTTCTTTTGCAGCCTGCGCGGGCACCGGGCCCCATCATGGCGCAGACAAAATGTCGCAATCCTGCACGGCAGGGACAGAAAGTCGCACCAGCAGCGTAAGATAAAGCCTGCCTGCGCCGACTGATACGCAGCCCGGCCACGCCAGCGCAGGCTGCGGCCAACCTTGGCCCCCGCAACCGGCCCTGGCAGGCCATTTGCTTAAAACCTGTTTTACCCAGCACTTACCCACGGGAATGCCCCATGTTGTCAGACCGCTTCGGCCGCACCATCGATTACCTTCGCCTGTCGGTTACCGACCGCTGCGACCTGCGCTGCAGCTACTGCATCCCCAAGGGCTTCAAAGGCTTTGAAGAGCCGGCCAACTGGCTGACGTTCGACGAAATCGGCCGCGTGGTGGCCGCCTTTGCCCGCTTGGGCACCCGCCGCTTCCGCCTGACCGGCGGCGAGCCACTGCTACGACGCAACCTGCCCACCCTGGCTGCCAGCCTGGCGGCCCTGCCCGGCGTGGAAGACCTGTCGCTGTCCACCAACGCCACCCAGCTGGCCGAACACGCTCACGCCCTGCACCGCGCCGGGGTAAGCCGCCTGAACGTGAGCCTGGATTCGCTGCGCGAAGACTGCGTACACGACATTACCGGCAGCCACAGCTTGCCCAAGGTGCTGGATGGCCTGCGCGCTGCACGCGACGCCGGCTTCACGCGCATCAAGATCAATATGGTGCCCATGGCCGGCATCAACGAAGCCGACATCGAGCCGATGGTAGCGTTCTGCATCGAAAACGGCCTGATCCTGCGCCTGATCGAAGCCATGCCCATGGGCAGCACCGGCCAGCAGACGCGCGGGCTGAATCTGCAGCACACCCTGGCACAGCTGCAACAGCGCTTTGATCTGCGGCCAACCTGCAAAACCCTGGGCGGCGGCCCCGCCCGCTACTGGGAAAGCGCCGACGGCGGCTTTACCCTGGGGCTGATTACCCCCATGTCGCAGCATTTTTGCGCCACCTGTAACCGCGTGCGGCTATCGGTAGACGGCACGCTGTACATGTGTCTTGGGCAGGAAGAGCGCTTTGCACTGCGCCCCTTGCTGCGCGCCGGCTGCAGCGACGCCGAGCTGGAAGCCGCCATCCGCGCCGCCATCGAGCTGAAGCCCGAAAAGCACGAATTCACCGAACAACCGCAGCGCGTGGTGCGCTTCATGTCGATGACTGGCGGCTAATACCTACTTGCCTGTCAGCGGTGGCGTGTGTCACCCCGCACATGGCGCACGGTTGCGCTTTTATACAAGTTTTACATTGATGGTAGGGTGCCACCAGCACCACGCGCCTGCATGAGGCGGTGGATTTATCAGGCAAACAACTGAAAGGGTGATCACCATGGCTGGCTGGTTCGAACTAAGCAATAGCAGTGACGGGCAGTACCGTTTTGTGCTGAAGGCAGGCAATGCCGAGATTATCCTGACCAGCGAGCTGTACAAGACGCGGGCGTCGGCAGAAAACGGCATTGCCTCGGTGCAAAGCAATAGTGGCAATGCTGAACGCTACGACGCCAAAACCGCAGCCAACGGCAAGTTTTACTTCAACCTGAAAGCGGCCAACCACCAGATTATCGGCAGCAGCCAGATGTACGCCAGCGCGGCGTCACGCGACAAGGGCATCCTGTCGGTGATGAACAATGGCGGCAGCGACACCATCAAAGACCTGACGCAGTAAACCGCGTGGCCAGCTGCAATGGCTGGCCAGTGCTTTCACACCCTGTAGCGATGACGCAGCAGCCGCCCCCTTGGTACACACCCGCATGCCAATACGCCTTTTACTTACTGCCGCCGCCCTGTGCCTGGCCCTGCTGGCAGGCTGCCAGCACAGCACACCAGTCAGCCCTGGCACCCCTCCCAACCCACCAGCAATCACCGGTGCCGACCGCGATGCACACGGCTGCGTCGGCTCGGCTGGCTACCAGTGGTGTGAACGCGAGGCCAGCTGCGTGCGGCCGTGGGAGCTAGCCAGCCGTCAGGCCATTGCTAATAGCGCACATGCCATCAGCCAGTATTGCGCCCTGCCGGCACGCTAAGCGGCACGCCTTAAATCATTCCACCGTGGAATCAAAACAATAAAAATGATTCATTTCACGAATGCCCAAGGCGTCCCTATACTGCAATCACTCTCTGTGTTGTGTTGTGGCTCACAAGCGCAATGCCCTGAATTTCCTGCCCCGCCCGGCCAGACCGGTAGCGTGGCAAGCCGAATGGGCACCCTTGATATGAGCATTGCGCCGGCTATATGCCGGCCATTTTTTTGCCTGCTCGCCGCGTAGCAGCGCTACCCCGGCCCTGCGGCCAACCTTAGCCCTCGCCGCCCATCACCGCCTCCAACCGCGCTAACGCGGCTGCGTCGTTGGCATTGGCAAACCCCGCCTCGTCAAACACCACGTCCACCACCTGCAAGCCTGCCAGCCAGCCGCGGATGCTGCGCCCGCCCGCCGCCAGATACGCTGGCAAGCCCGCCAGCGCCGCCACACGCAGCAGCAGGCATGCAGGCTGCGGGCCTTGTGTTGTCACCGGCATCGCTGCATCGGCCTCGCCCAGCGCCGCAGCCAAGCGATGAACCAGATCCGCTGGCAACAGCGGGGTATCGCACGGTGCCGTCTGCAGCAGCGTGACATGGGGCGGCAAGTTGGCCGCCGCAGTAGCCAGCGCCGCCAGCGGCCCCATACCCTGCCAAAGCGCCGCGTCCGGCCACACCGGGTGGCCATGCGCGGCGTAATCGGCCAGGTGACGGTTGGCGCTGATGGCCAGCCAAGCCACCTGCGGCTGCAACCCCTGCAACACGTGCTGGTACAAAGGTTGGCCGCACAACGGCTGCATGCCTTTGTCTACCCCGCCCATGCGACGGCCTTCGCCCCCCGCCAACAGCAAGGCACCAATCATGGCTGCACCGTCGGCGGCCAGGCCAGCTCGCGCTGGCTGACAAACTGGCGCGCACGGCCATCTATCGGGTCGGTAAAGGCAATGCTGCGCGCCAACAGTGCCAGCGGCTGGCTGAAATCGTCGGGGGCTTTGTCGTGGCGGAATACCGGGTACCACGGGTCGTGAGCGATACCGATGCCCAGCGCGGCCAGATGGGCGCGCAGCTGGTGCTTTTTGCCGCTGGCGGGCTGCAGGCGGTAGCGCGCCCAGTCGCCACGTTGCGCCAGCAGGCTGATGGTGGTTTCGCTATTGGGCTCGCCCGGTACCTCGCGCATGACAAACTCGCCCGGCACCTCGGCCAGGCGGCTACGGTGCCGCAGCGGCAATGGCAGATCTGGCCGCCACGGGGCAATGGCTTCGTATTCTTTTTGCACGCTACGCTGCTCGAACAGGCGCTGGTAGGCACCGCGGCTGGCCGGGTCCACGCAGAACACCATCACGCCGGCCGTTTCGCGGTCCAGCCGGTGAATAGGCGATACCTGTGCCAGGCCGGGCTGGCTGCGCAGGCGCGCCAGCACGGTTTCACGCACGTGCCGCCCGCCGGGCACGCAGGCCAGAAAATGTGGCTTGTCTACCACCAGCAAGCGTTCGTCACGGTGCAGGATGGCGATGTCGAACGGCACCGGTACCTCGTGCGCCACCTCGCGAAAATACCAGATGCGCACACCTGGCCGGTACGCCGCGTCAGGTGCCAGCGGCTGGCCGGCATCGTCCCACACCTGGCCTGCGGCCAACCTGTGCGCCCAGGCGTCGGCCACATGGGCAAAACGCTGGCATAGAAAAGCCAGCAAGTCGGGCCAATGGCCCTGTGGCAGCACCAGGCAGCTGGCAGCCACGCCGTGGCGCGGCGGGACGGGGGAGATGGCTGTGGACATAGTCATGAAAAGTAGCGCGGCCTTCGCGATAAATAGCCGCAGAGCCGGCATTTTACCGGATAATGCACGCTTCCCATGCAACAGGCCTACGCCACCCATGAAATCTGCCGCTCTGACCGACCAAGACTACCAGCGCCTGTCCGACACCCTGGCCCGCTTCGCCCCGCAAGGCGCCATGAGCCTGGAAAAACTGGACGGTTTTTTTGCCGCCCTGCTATGTGGCCCGGAACAGATCAAGCCGGTGGACTGCCTGCCGGCCATCATGGGCGCAGCCTTCGACGACGACGACGCCTTCAATACCGCCAAAGCCATGGATCAGTTTGTGCGCCTGCTGTCCGGCCACTGGCTGGACATCGCCCACACCCTGCAACGTGGCCAGGCCTTTCAGCCGTGGCTGGACGAGGACGAACACGGCCAGGTGCACGGCAATGTGTGGGCGGAAGGCTTTAGCGAAGGCATGCAGCTGATGCACCAAGACTGGGGCCTGCTGTTTGATGATGCCGACGCCGCCCCGGCGCTGGCCCCCATCATGGCTCTGGCGTTCGAGCACCACCCCGACCCGGAAATGCGCCCCTTCCTGCATGGCGCCAGCGCCGAGCAGCGTGAAGCCTGGCTGGCCAGCATCTCCGACTCGGTCGCCAGCATCTACGCCTTTTTTGCCCAGCTACGCGCCGAGATGGCGGCCGCCGAAGCCGCCGAGGAAAACGAGTAAGTCATGAGCCAGGCCGCCCTGTTCTGGAACCCGCGCTTTGCCGGCGAGCAATACGCCTACGGCAACGCCCCCAACGACTTTCTGAAAGAGCAGGCGCCCAGGTTGGCCGCAGGCAGCCGGGTGCTGAGCCTGGGGGAAGGCGAAGGGCGCAATGCCGTGTATCTGGCGGCACTGGGGCACCAGCTTACCGCTGTAGACGCCGCCCATACCGGCCTGATCAAGCTGCTGCAGCGCGCAGCCCAGCAAAACCTCAGCATCACTGCCACGCTGGCTGACTTGGCCGACTACCCCATCGCGCCCGGTAGCTGGGACGCCATTGTTTCCATCTTTTGCCACCTGCCGTCTGCCCTGCGCCGCCAAGTGCTGGCCAGCTGCGTGGCCGGGCTGGCCCCCGGCGGCCTGTTCATTCTGGAAGGCTACACCCCGCGCCAGCTAGGCTTTGGCACCGGCGGCCCCAAGGATACCGACCTGCTGCTGGAGCCCGACACCCTGCGTCAGGAGCTGGCCGGGCTGGAGCTGCTGCACTTTGCCGAAGTACAACGCGAAGTGATAGAGGGCAGCCTGCATACCGGCATGGCCGCTGTATTGCAGATTGTCGCGCGCAAACCTGGCCGCGCTATCGCCTGAGCCCCTATCGCAACGACAACGCCCTGCCCGGCATCGCCAGGCAGGGCGTTTTATCGACCGCCTTCGCCTACTGTTCTACCGGCTGATGCCGCGCCAGCAAGGCATCTAGCTGCCCGTTACGACCCATCTGATCCAGCTGCCGGTCCAGCTGCCGCAACAGCGCCTCGGCCTCCGGATACGCCCGCGACACCATGAAATGCAGGGGTACCGGCACCAGGCCGGGCAGCAGCCTGGCCTGCAAACGCCCGCCATCTTCGCCCAGCAAGCCCAGCCACTGCAGGCTGCGCCCCACTTCGGCATACTCGGCAAAACCGCGACAGCGGCCAGCTTGCAGCTTTTTCATCACCAGCAGGTAGCTGGACGAGCCTTCATCCACGTCTCCCGGTTTCAGGCCAAAAGGCGCGTAGTTAAAGCCGATCAACCCGCACAAGGGCAAGCTTGGCGCTGCGCCAGGCCACAAAAACAATGCCGGGCGCAAATGCAGGTAGCGGCGGCTAAACAAAAACAACCGTGCGCGCTCGGCAGAATATGTCGCCCCCATCACCACCTGAACCTGTCGCCCCTGCTCGGCCAGGCTCAGGCAACGGCGAAACGGCAACAACACAAATTCCGGGCGAAACGCACTGCTACTCAACACTGCGTGCAGTACGTCCGGCGAATACCCCAGCACCGGGCGCGCGTTATTGTGCTGCGGCGGGCCAAAATAAGACGAGGGCGGCCAACCATTGTCGCCACCACAGGCCACAATACCTGTGGCAGCGGCCACCTTGGCAGCCATCAGGCAGAACATAAAGAAAAACAGCCTCGCCATAATTTCCTTTCTATCGAGACTGGCAGACTAACAGCGCAGGGGTACGGCAACAAGCACTGGCCCGCACCGCCGCCACAACACGCACCATTTCTATAAACCGATATAAAAACAACACCCTGCCCGCTACGGCAAAAAGAGGCTTGCCTTTGTTTTTGAATACGTACAAAATCAGAAGCAAGGAGGTCACACACATGACACAAGGTGGAAAACGCGAAGGCGCAGGCCGCAAATCACGCTTTGGTGGCGACAAAACCATCGCCATGCGCGTGCCCGAGCCGCTCAAACCGGTGCTGGAAGGCTGGCTGGACGAATACCGCAGCCTGCGCAGCTTGCGTGGCAACAGCGCCGGCGACATCGCCCTGCTGGGCGAAGCCCTGAAAAACATGTCGCTGCCGCTATTTGCCAGCCGTGTGCCTGCAGGCTCGCCCGTCGCCGCCGACGACCTGAAAGAAGCCGATATCGACCTGAACCAGCACCTGGTGCGCAAACCTGCGTCCACCTTTCTGGTCACCGTCAAAGGCGACTCCATGATCAACGCCGGCATACACGACGGCGACCTGCTGGTTGTCGACCGCTCGCTGGAGCCACGTAACGGCAAGGTGGTGGTGGCCGTGATCAACGACGAGCTTACCGTCAAGCGCCTGGAACGCTCGGCCGGCCGCATCCGCCTGCTGCCGGAAAACCCCGATTTCAAACCGATAGAAGTACCCGAAGACGCCAGTTTCTTCGTGTGGGGCGTCGTCACTAATGTCATTCACGCAGTGGACTGAACAAGGAGCGCAGCATGAACAAGCATAACGACCCGGTAAAAATGATGTTCCGCGACTGGAAGCGCCTGCCACGTGCCTTTCGCGCGGTGATAGAAGGCCAGCCGCAGGTGCTGCTTACCCGCACCGGCCGCAGCTACTACGCCCCGGTAGAGTTTGTCGGCTAAGCGCGCCGCCCGCCCTTTGCAGCCAGGCGGGCAAACCACCAGCCAGCCCACGGGCAAAACACCCGCTGCCGACAAACTGCCGGCAGCATGATATACCCGCAAGGCAGCAAAATACTGCCAGCGCAGCCTGCCCACTTCAGGCTTTACCGCTACCCCCGTACAACAAGGCGCTGCGCCACTGCGCAGCCCTGGCTACCGTGTCAACCCACCCCGGCCATGCCGGGGCCATGACAGGCCCGAGTTGGCCGCCCCCCGGCCCCTGCCACACCGGCAGGGGCTTTGCTTTGGCCGGTGTCTTGCTACGCTCCGCTCAGGCTGTGCCCTGCCTGGCGGTAAACTCTGGCGCCAGCAGCGAAAACTGCAGCAGATCGTGGTATTGCCCCAACCAGAAGCCTGCATCGCGCAGCCGACCTTCTTCTACAAAACCCAGCTTGCGCGCCAGCTTCAGCGACGCCGCATTGTCCGGGTGAATGCAGGCATCAATGCGGTGCAGCTGCATCTGGTCAAAGCCCCAACCCAGCACCGCCTGCAGCGCCTCCTGCATATAGCCCTGCCCCCACGCCGTACGCCCCAGCTCATAGCCCAGCGTGGCGCGCCGCCAGCCCCGATTCCAGGCAAACAGCCCGCAGGTACCCAGCAGCGGCCCACCTTCACGCCGCGCAATACCCCAGCGCGTACCCGGGTTGGGTAGCTGCCGCCAGCCCTGCCACACCGCCACAATCTGCGCCATCTGCTCTTCGTCCTGCACCGGGTCAGTACCGAACCAGCGCATGGCGTCGGCGTCGGTAAATACCGGCAGCAGTGCCGGCACATCTTCCGGGCCTATCTGCCGCAGCCGCAACCGGGGGGTGTACAACAAGGGAAAGGTATCGGGCATGGTCATCTCTGCATGGAAAGGTTGGCCGCAACGGACGTATCGCGCGGCACTTAAACCAAACCGGCGGCTTGGGAGGTATGCCGAAAGCGGTCTACCTGGGCAACCAGGTCATGGGCAGTCTGGTTCAGGTGCTGGGCCAGGGCTGCGGCTTCTTGCACAATGCTGGCATTGTCTTCGGCCAGGCTGGCAATACGGCTGATATTGGCGGCCACCTCGGTACTGGCCACGCTTTGCTGCTGCATGGCAATCGCTGTACTTTGGCTTTTACTGGCCGTTTGTCCCGCTTCCTGATTCATCAGCTCCAGCTCGCCCAGCGTGTCAGCCACCAGGCCCAGCCCCTTGTCCATTTGCTGCCGTGCAGACTGCATGCTGCTGGCGGCAAGACCGGTATCGCTTGTAATGCCCGCGATGAGCTGGGTTATTTCCACGGTCTCCCGGCTGGTGCGCTCGGCCAGCTTGCGCACTTCATCTGCCACCACGGCAAAACCACGGCCTGTCTCACCGGCACGTGCGGCTTCGATAGCCGCATTCAGCGCCAGCAAGTTAGTCTGGTCTGCAATATCACTGATGGCCGTGATGATTTGACGAATACTCTGCGATTTGTCGGCCAGGGTGTTGATAATGCCCCCCGCTTCGTCCACGGTGCGCGACGTATCCTGCATCGCTTGTGTGGTGGCATGCATGCGCTGACGGCCGCGGCCAACATCAGCCTGCATTTGCTGTGCGACCCGCAGGCTTTCATGCGTATTGTCACTCACCGCAGCCATTCCGGCTGACATTTGCTCCACCGCAGCGGCCACCTGGGTCGACGCGCTGCTTTGGGATTCGGCCGCCATCGCCGCACGCGCAGACACCGACTGGAGCGAATCGGCCGCTTGCTGCAGCTGGTGAGCATTCATTTTCACTTCGCGTAGCGTGGCGGCAAAAGCAGCGACCAGCTGATCCAGCGCCCTGCCCATGCGGGCTATTTCATCACTACCGGTCAAATCTGCTCGCACAGCCAGGTCCAGGTTATGGCTCATGCCGGTCAGCATGCGCTCCAGCTTTTGTACCGGCACCCGGATGCTGCGGTAAACGGCAGTACCGCCTGCCACCAACAGCACTAGCAGGCTCAATATCCCGGCCAGCGTCAGGGCCAGCTGGTTTTGTGCACTGGCCAACTGGCCGCCAATGCGCTCATGCAACCGGGACAACAAACCTGTCTCAGCCTGCTTCAAAGCACCGATACGGGCAGAAGTAACCTGAAACCATTGCGCGGGGCTGAGGCCGGGCGGGCTGCCGATAGCGGTACCGTAGATCTGCTGGCGTAGCTGCTGTACTGCCTGGTATTCGGGCGATTGCAGCTGGCTGGCCAACAAGGTAGACAGCTGTGGCGGTGCCAGGCTCAGCAGCTGCTGCTGGCATGCACGCTGCTGAGCCTGCAAACCTGCCGCCTGGGCAAGGGTTGCCTGGGTAAAACTACCTGCGGCCAGGACACCATTGACAAAGCCGCGTTCACGCCCGGCAAATTCTTTCACGCATTGCAAATTGCTTAGCGCCACGCCGTAGTGAGTGATATCGGTTTGCGGGGTCATCTGGGCCGTACCAGCCACCAGTGCCAGCAGCGACTCGATCTGCGCGGTGTAGTCGGCAAAGACTTGCGGGGCGGGCATGCTACGACTATCGATGGCGGCACGCTGTGCCAGCAAGGCCTGCACAGCGCTGGCTCGGTCGGTAGCCAGCTGGCTGACATCCGAACCGGCTTGCGTGGCAAGCTGTCGTGAAAAAGCCTGCATGGCCGCATCGGTTCGGGTTCGTGCGGTCTTTAACGTGTCAGGCACCGGCCCCTGCCCACCCAGATAGCCGTTGGTCTGGCCACGCTCTGCCTGCAGCGTGTCCACCAGGGTAGAGACATCTTGGGCCAGACTGACCAGCTGCTGCGATGCAGCCATGTCATGCCAAAGCTGGTAGCGCTGCCAGGCCAGCGCACTGGTGAGTAGCAACGCCACCACAGCCAGCGGCAGCATTAGCAGCAGCAGTTTGGTACCTAAACTCAGTCGGGAAAGCATGGGTGGCTCCTGTAAGTAAGCACAGCCGGCTGTCGCCATGTGCATGGCAAACTCATAGCACTGTAAGGAGTGCGCCACCTTGAGCCAGCGCATATCTGGCTACTTTCCTCAAAAAACTCTGCTTCTATGGCATAAATCCAACATAACGCGCCAAGTTGCATAAAAAAACCACCCACAGGTGGCAAGAAAAAAGCCCGGCTTGCATAACAAACCGGGCTGGCTGTACCCACGCCAAGGTGGCAGCGCTGGTATTACCAAACCACACTCATGGCCTCGCGGCGATTAGCACAAGACCACGAAAGTGCAACGGATCAACCTCAGTTGACGTAGCACAGCGGCACCTGCGGCAGATGCTTGCAGGCCGTTGCGGGCGTGCAAGCTGAGCAGCAGCCTAGCGCGGGCGATAACCTACCAGCGCGTAGTACAGGATGAACACATAGCACAGCAGCGGCACGCCAAAGGAGGACAGCAGGCTGATGTTGTCTGCCACACTGGCTTGCAGCAGCGGCAAGACCGCGCCACCCACAATGGCCATGCACAACACGCCAGAGCCCGCGCCGGTGAGCTTGCCCAGGCCCGCCAGTGCCAGCGAGAAAATAGTGGGGAACATGATGGAGTTGCACAAGCCCACGGCCAGCAAACTCCACATGGCCACTTTGCCACCGGCCAGCATGGCTACGGCAATCAGCAGCACCGACACCAGCGCGTTGAACGCCAGCACCTTGCTAGCGGCAATACGGCGCATCAGCGCACTACCCACAAAGCGGCCAACCATGGCGCAACCCCAGTACAGCGACAGCAGCTTGCCTGCATCGGCCTGGCTCAGGCCACCTACGTCGGGCTGCTCCATCAAGCTCACCAGAAAGCTGCCAATACCGACCTCGGCGCCCACGTACACAAAAATGCCCACGGCACCCAGTACCAGGTGGCGGTGCTGCCAGACGCTACCGGCCGCCTGGCTGTCCTGTGCGGCATCATCCTGGATGACCGGCAGGCGCAGCATGGCAAACACCGCGGCAATGGCAAACAGCGCGGCCGCCAGCATCAGGTAAGGGCCTTGCACCGAAGCGGCTTCGGCCAGTGCTTTTTCCTGCGCCGAGACACCGGTCACGTGCTGTGTACCGGCCAGAATCAGCACTGCACCCAGCAGCGGCGCCACTGTGGTGCCCAGCGAGTTGAAGGCCTGCGTCAGGTTCAGGCGGCTGGAGGCAGTGGCTACCGGGCCCAGACGTGTAACGTAAGGGTTGGCCGCCACCTGCAAGATGGTAATGCCGCTAGCCAGGACAAACAGCGCCCCCAGAAACGCCGGGTAGGACAGGGTCGCCGCTGCAGGATAGAACAGCAGGCAGCCTACCCCGGCGATACCCAGACCCGCCACGATGCCACGCTGGTAGCCCAGGCCATGCACCAGGCGGCCGGCAGGCAAGGACACCACAAAATAGGCAGTGAAGAAGCTGAACTGGATCAGGGCAGCCTGCACATAGCTCAGGGAAAACACCCCTTTGAGATGCGGAATCAGAATGTCGTTCAGCGAGGTAATCAGGCCCCACATGAAAAACAGGGTAGTCAGGACGGCGAGCGATTTGCCGTGTTGTGTCTCTCCATGCGCGTGCATGTATCGTGCTCCGGTGGTAATGGGCGAAGGCGCGCAGTCTAAGTTCAAGTAGCAATGTACTCGACTGTTTTCACGGTTTTTTATCCACCCTGCCACGCTGGCCACCAGCAAAAATCAATACAAACAAAAACTTAAACAAGCACGAAAGGCATTACCCGACAGCCAGCCCGGCCAGAAGCCCGATATTGAATGTAAGTTTCGCGTAAGAAAACTACACCACAACGCTGTCATGCGGCCAACCTTGACGCAACAAGTGGCAGTGTCATGGCGCCGTAGCGGTGCGCCCATCGGCAAAGTACTGGCGCACGCATTGCACAAATGCCTGCACCAGCGGGCTGTCGCCTTGCTGCCGCCAGGCCACCCCCACGCCGATAGACAACAGCTCGCCTTCGGCAAAGCGCCGGTACACCACGCCGCTACGGCGGATCTGGCGCAAGGAGCGCGGTATCAGGGCCCCGCCCTGCCCTGCGGCAACCTGCGCCAGCAGGATATGGTGTTCGGGCGGCTCCGGCACAAAGCGCGGCGGGTGCGGCAGCGCCTGGAAAGCAGGCTGACAAAAGTCGTAATAAGCCGGGTTCAGCGCCCGGCCAAACCAGAACAGCGCCTCTCCCTGCAAGTCGGCCAACCTGACCTGGCGCTTTTTGGCCAGCGGGTGGCCAGCAGGCAGGGCCAGCATCAGCGGGTCGTCAAACAGTTTTTCTACCACCAGTTCGTTCGTCAGCGAAGGCAGGCCGATCAGGGCCACGTCCAGCTCGCCACGGCGTAGCTGGCGTATGAGCTGGATGGAAAGCTGGCGCGAGATGGCCAGGCGCACCCCTGGGCAGGGTGCTGCCAGCATGGCGGACCAGTCTGGAAAGATACCGCTGTCTACCACCGTGGTCATGCCGATGCGCAACACCGCACCCGAATCTTGCTGACGCGCATGCTGCAGCACGTTTTCGGCCTGCTGCAGCAGCGCCCGTGCATCTGCCAGAAAATGCTCACCTGCTTCGGTCATGCGTACGCCCCGCGTATCCCGCTCGAACAGCTGCCGCCCCAGCACGGCCTCCAGCTGCTGAATCTGCCGGCTCAGTGGTGGCTGCGTCATGCACAGGCGCTCTGCCGCCTGGCGAAAGTTCAGTAGCTCGGCCACCGCCACAAAGCACTGTAGCTGTCTGGGTTTGAATAATCGGCTCATCCATATACCTCGTTATCACCGTATTAAGCCTTATGCAGCCCAGTGCGCCATGCACAAAAGGTATCAAGCAAAAGGTATTAGTCATACCCGTTCAGCGCAGTCTAACTTATGTCATACCGTTTAATCTGTTTTGCTTAAAAAGCAAAGGACATGGCATGAGCGACACACGTTACGAGCAAGGCTTGGCCCAGCTTTGCCTGGTAGAAGGCACCACACAGCCGGGCATTATCCAGGCCATGGCGGCCATAGCACCGGACCTGGCCCGGCTCACCATTGCCTTTGCTTACGGCGATGTCTACACGCGCCCGGGCCTGACACCCCGCCACCGGCAGCTGGCCACCATCGGCGTGCTGGCGGCACTGGGCAATGCCCAACCGCAGCTGAAATTCCACATCATGGGCGCCATACGCATGGGCTGCAGCGCAGGCGAGGTAATCGAGGCGCTGATACACATGGCGCTGTACGCCGGCTTCCCGGCTGCGCTAAACGGGGTCTTCACCGCCCAGGCGGCGTTCGAGGCGCTGCAGCTTAGCCCGCCGGACCCCAGCCCGCCGGCCAACCCTGCCATGGCAACCGACACTGCGCGCTACGACGCAGGCTGGGCCGCATTAAGCCATATCGACGGTGAAGCCGGTTTTCGCGTGGTAGACAGCCTGAAAGCCATTGCGCCAGACCTGGCGCACTTTGTGGTGGCGTTTGCCTTTGGCGATATCTATACCCGCCCCGGGCTGGACCTGCTGTCACGCGAAATCGTCACCGTGGCGGCCCTGGCCACCATGGGCACCGCCACGGCCCAGCTGAAAGTGCATATCCACGGCCTCTTGAACGTAGGCGGCACGCAGGAGCAGCTTACCGAAACCCTGATCCACACCGCCGTGTATGCCGGTTTTCCGGCTGCCATCAACGGCATGCTGGCCGCACAAGACGTACTGCAGGCACGCCAGACTCAGCACAGCACATCCGGCTGATAGACACACACGCTGCGCTTGCCTGCGGCTTTGGCCTGGTACATCGCCATGTCCGCCCGGCGCAGCACCTCGTCGGCCCCCGGTGCCGGGCCGGCAGCAAAACAAGCCAGGCCGATGCTGACCGACACCTGGACAGCGTGGCCATCCAGC
>JAIXTB010000202.1 GCA_027484385.1 Neisseriaceae bacterium
CGCTGGCCTGCAGCGCCAGGTATTGCCGCTTAGCCTGCAGCTGAATGATGTGTCCACGCTGCCCGGCAGCGATGGCCGCTACCGCCTGGCGGCCGCACTGGACGACGGCACGCAGCTGGACTGGCAGGGCAGCCTGCAGCTGCAGCCGCTGCAGTCCGATGGCGTACTGAAGGTGCGCGACCTCACCTTGGCCAGTGTATGGCCCTATGTGCAGCCGCACCTGAAGTTGGCCGCACCGGCCGGCAAGCTGGGCCTGGTCGTGCCGTACCACTTTGATTTAAAAGGCAAGACGCTGCAGCTGGCCAGCCGCGGCTTTGCGGCCAGCTTGCAAGGGCTGGCACTGCAGGCACCGGGTAGCCGCAGCCCGTTCAAGCTGGCCAGCCTCACACTGGCTGGCGGGCAGCTCAATCTGGCCACGCGCCAGCTGAACATTGCCCGGCTGACCCTGGCGGGCGGCGAGCTCGCCACCGTGCTAAACCGCCAGGGCCGCGCCGACTGGCTGGCGGCGTTGCCACAAACAGGCGCTGCAGCCAGCCCTGCCACCGGCCAGGCCGCTGCGACCCAGCCTGCGGCCAACCCCGGCTGGCAGCTGCAATTACCCGCTATCACCCTGCAAGATTGGCAGCTGCGTGCCATCGACCAGCGCTTTGTCAGCCCGCTGTCCGCCAGCCTGACGCTACAGCGGCTGCAGGCGGCGCTGGCTATCGACGCCCAAGGCGGCATCAAGCTGGATAACGCCACGCTGGCGCTGCGCGATCTGGCGCTGGCCAGTGGCCGTCAACCCGCGCTGGCCAAGTTGGCCGCGCTCGATGTGGCGGCCAGCCGTGCCGATGTGGCCAGGCGCCAGCTGGTGGTCGGCGACATCCAGCTGCGTGGCTTGCAGTTGGCCGCAGCGCGCAACCGGCAGGGCGAACTGGACTGGCAGCGCCTGCTGCGCCAGCACCCGCAGCCGCTTGCCGTTACCGTAGCAACAGAAACCAAGCGCACCCCTGCACCAGGCTGGCAGCTGCACTACCCGGCGCTAGCGCTCAGCGACAGCCAGCTGCGCTGGCGCGATGCCACCACCGCACAGCCGGTGGCGCTGCAGCTGGATATCGACCAGGCCACGCTGCAGGGCAACCCGCAGCAAGGCTTTACGCTGGGCTGGCAGTCGCGGCTGGGCCGTGGCCAGCTGGCATTGCAGGCGCAGCTGGCGGCCAACCTGCGCGATGTCAGCGCCACACTGAATGCCCGTCACCTGCCGCTGCAGGGCGTGGCGCCGTACGCGCTGGACGCCACCACGCTGCGCTTTGGCGGTGGCCAGCTGTCGGCCAACCTCAAGGCCAGCTGGAAAAACCAGCGCTGGCAGGCCACTGGCAGTGCTGCGCTGGACCAGCTGGCGCTGTACGAGCCTGGCCAGCGCGAGCCACTGCTGGGCTGGCAGCGCCTGCAGCTGTCGGCCATCCGTGCCCAGCCGCAGCGTATTTCCCTGGGCGATGTGCGGCTGGTGTCGCCGCAGCTGCGCTTTATTCTGGACGAGCAGCGCGTACCCAACTTTGCCCATGTGCTGAAAGCACAGCCTGCAGCGGCGGCCCCATCGCCTGCGGCCAACCCTGCGGCTAAACCGGCTGCCGTGCCGGTGGTAGACGTGCGCGCCGTGCGCGTGCGCGATGCGCGGCTGGACTTTGCCGACCGTGGCCTGAACCCGGCGTTTGGCACCCGCATCCACAGCCTGTCCGGTACCGTGCTGGGCTTGTCCAGCCAGCCTGGGCGGCGCGGTACGGTCACGCTGGATGGCCGCGTAGACCAGTACGGTGACGTGCGCATCCGCGGCAGCCTGCTACCGCTGGATGTCACGCGCGATCTGGATATGGCGCTGAACTTCCGCAATATCCCCTTGGGCAGCCTGAACCCTTATGCCATGACCTTTGCCGGCTGGAAAATTACCGATGGCCGCCTGGGCACCGAGCTGCGCTATCTGGTGCAAGACCGCCAGCTGAAGGGTGACAACCGCATGGTGGTAGACAACATCCAGCTGGGTGACGAGGTGGCCGACTACCAGGGCACGCGCCTGCCGCTGCGCCTGGCGGTGGCCATTCTGGAAGACAGCGACGGCCGCATTGATCTGTCGCTGCCGGTCGCCGGTAGCCTGGACGCGCCCGATTTCAGCTATGGCCACCTGGTATGGCAGGCGCTGCGCAATGTGCTGGTCAAAGTGGCTACGGCGCCGTTCCGTGCGTTGTTTGGCGGCGAAGGCTTTGACGAGATCTACGCCGACGCCGGCGACGATCGCATCCCGCCACCCGAGCGCGAAAAACTGCACAAACTGGCCGAGCTGCTGGCCAAGCGCCCCAAGCTGAAGCTGGCGCTGGGCGGCAGCTACGACGCGGCAAGCGACGCTGCCGCATTGGCACGCTACCGCGTAGACAGCAGCATCCTGAAAGGCGCGGCGTACCAGCTACAGCACGACGAGCCATTGCCGCTACCCGACATGGGCGACCCGGCAGTACGCCGTGCCGTGGGCGAGGCCTACAGCCAGCAGTTTGGCCGTATCGCCTGGCTGCAGCGCGTTGCGCTGGCGACCGATACCCCGGCGCGGGCGCAGGCCATGCGTGCCGAGCTACTGGCGGCCCAGCGTATCGACAGTGCCGCCTTGCAGGCACTGGCCAGCGCCCGCGCTACTGCCGCCCGGCAGCTGATGTTGGCCGCACAGCCCACCCTGGCCGAGCGGATTGCCCTGCTGCCGCCAGAGCAGGTGAAATCGGCGGCCGACGGCGTGCCCTTGCTGCTGAAGCTGCAGTAAATACCGCCAGGCATGGCAGCCACGCTTAGGCTTGCCCTGCAGATAGCGCACCAACGCCCCGCACGCCGGGGCGTTGTCATGCCTGGCTGTCTGGCCAGGGCGTTTGAAAGCGCTTTGACAGTAAAGCGTGGCAAGTTTGGTGCCAGCCGGCTTGCCTAATGCACCGGGCTGGTTCATACCACATCAATGGCAATAAAACTGTGCCACGCTGCGGGTATCCCCAATGGCCAAGGGTGTTCATGCCTGTTTTCATGCACCAGCCGCTGCATTGGCGAACGGATAACGATAAATAGAAATAGAGAGGAAGCACCCGATGAAGCTGTCTACCCGCCTGTTGATTCTTACCCTGGTCAGCCTGTTTGGCCTGTTGCTACTGGGTGGCATGTCGCTGTATTTCAAGAAACAGGGCCTGCTGCACGAAAAAGAAAGCCAGATTACCCACCTGCTGCAGGTGGCAGAAAGTATTGTAGAGCGCCATGCCAAGCTGGCGGCCGAGGGCAAACTGCCCGAGGCAGAGGCCAAGCAGCAGGCGCTGAAGGCGCTGTCCATGGTACGCACCAAAGAGGTGTACTACTTTGTACGCGATAGTGGCAACGTGATGCTGTACCACCCGAAAGAATCGCGTATCGGCAAGTACGACGATGGCGGCAAAGGGCCGGATGGCCGTACCTCGGTAGAGGTGTATGCCGAAGCTCTGGGCAAGGCACAGTACGGCATGGTGTACGTGGTCGCGGCCCGCCCGGGTAGCGATGTGGATATCCCCAAACTGAACGGCGTGGTACGTGCCCAGCCCTGGGGCTGGGTGATCGGTACCGGCTTTTTTGTGGATGATATCGACGAGATCTTCTGGAGCGAGGCGCGCTGGATGCTGCTGTTCGTGGTGATCGGCATTGTGTCGGTAGGCATGCTGGCCTGGCTGTTGTCGCGCAGCATCTTGCGCTCGCTGGGCGGCGACCCGGCCTACGCGGCGGCAGTGGTGCGCCGTATTGCCGAGGGCGACCTCACCGAAAAAATCGTAGTCAACGGCCCGGAACACAGCCTGCTGGGCAGCATGCACGCCATGCAGCACAAACTGGCGCAGATCATTACCGATATCCGTGCCGGTAGCCATGACATAGCCGACGCCGGTACCCAGCTGAAGCAGCATATGGGCCACCTGCAAAACGTGTCGCACAATGCCAGCGAATCCACCGCCTCGGCGGCGGCGGCCATCGAGCAGCTGTCGGTGAGTATCGACCACGTTACCGCCAGCGCACGCGATAACGAAAACGACGCCCGCCACACGGTAGACGAGGCCGCCAGCGGTACCGCGCTGACTACCGAAGCCAGCCGCCATATCGAGCTGATTGCCAGCCAGATCGGCGAGGTCAACAACCAGGTGCACTCGCTGTCCGAGCGCACCCGCCATATCAGCGGCATTGCCGAAACCATCCGTGAAATTGCCAACCAGACCAACCTGCTGGCGCTGAATGCTGCCATCGAAGCTGCCCGTGCCGGTGAAACCGGTCGCGGCTTTGCCGTAGTAGCCGACGAAGTACGCAAACTGGCCGAGCGCACAGCACTGGCTACTGACGAGATCTCGGCCATTGTACAAGCCGTGGTGGCCGATACCGGCAGCGTATCCGGCCAGGTGCAGAGCATTGCCCCGGTGGTAGAGCAGGGTGTGACCCGCGTGCAGGAAGCCTCCAGCGCGCTGCAGGCGATCAACAGCCGTGCGCAGGACTCGCTCAACCGCATCCGCTCGGTGGCGCTGGCCATGTCCGAACAGAGCAAAGCGGGTACCAGTATTGCCGGCAGTGTGGAGCAAGTGGCTGGCGTGGTCGAGGACGCGCTGTCGTCTGCCAGCCACGCCGTAGAGCAGGTCAATGCCATCCATCAGCAAGCCGAGGCTTTGCGTACATCGGTAAACCGCTTCCGTACATGATGCGGCGTCTTCTGGTCTGGGGATTGTCGCTGGCCAGCACCTATGTGCTGGCACAGGAGCCGGCGCGCTGGCCTGCGGTGTATGTGCACAGCTTGCAGGGTGTCACCCTGCATGACACCTCGCCGCCGATGCCACGCCCCGGTAGTGGCCCCCGGGCGTTTTCACTGGCGCTGGCTCAGGCTTTACTGCAGCAGCTTGGCCGCCCCCAGGGGGTAAGCGACGTGCCGCTGGCGCGGGCACTGAAAGCGCTGGATGCGCGGCAGCCCGCCTGGCTGGTGGGCTTGTTTCGTACCCCGGCACGCGAGCTGCGCTACCAATGGCTAGTGCCCTTGTATCGTGACACGCTGGTGTTTTATCAGTCCCCGCTACGCCCCCACGACGCCACCACCTGGCAGCAGGCCGGCCAGCTACCGGTGTGTGTGGTGCATGGCAGTGCGCCCGAAGAATATGCCCTGCAGTTTGGCTTCCAGCGCGTGGAGCACAGTAGCAGCTATGCACTGTGCCTGCGCATGTTGGCCGCAGGCCGCGTGCGCCTGGCGCCCTTGGTAGCGGGTGATCTCAAAGCCAAGCTGCAGGAGGCCGGGCTGTCTGCGGCGGCGGTACAGCCTAGCCTGTTGCCCACCGTGGCGCTGGAAAGCTATCTGGTGGCGTCACTTGCGACGCCGGCTGCCGAGGTACAAGCCTGGCAGCAAGCCTGGCAGCAGCTGGTGGCTAGTGGCGCTTACCGCCAGCTGCGCCAGCGCTACTGGCCGTGAATGCCTTGACCCCCATCAATGCCCTGACCTACTAAAAATTGTGTAATCTGCCTCTTGGGGTGCTACATATGGTGGTGTGGACATGACTCGGGAGCAGGCAATGGCATGGGTGGAGCAAGACATTTCGCGTGAAGTACTGCTGGAAAAGTACGCCAAAAACGGCGAACAGCGCATCAGCGAGGTACGCCAGCGCGTCGCGCAGGCGCTGGCCGCACAGGAAAACGACCCCGGCCGTTTCGCGCCGCTGTTCTTTGCCGCGCTGGATCAGGGCTTTATTCCTGGCGGGCGCATCAACTCGGCTGCCGGTACCGACCTGAAAGCCACACTCATCAACTGCTTTGTACAGCCGGTGGGCGACGCGGTGTCGCAAACCGAAAACGGCAAGGTCGGTATTTACGAGGCCCTGCTGCAGTCGGCCGAAACCATGCGCCGTGGCGGTGGCGTGGGCTACAACTTTAGCCGCATCCGCCCGCGTGGCGCCCAGGTAAAAGGCACCAATAGCCGCGCCTCCGGCCCGGTTTCCTATATGCGCGTGTTCGACCGCAGCTGCGAAACGGTGGAATCGGCCGGCGCGCGCCGTGGCGCGCAAATGGGCGTGCTGGACATCAGCCACCCGGATATCGAAGACTTCATCCACGCCAAAGACCAGGGCGACCTGCGCAATTTCAATATGTCGGTAGGCGTGTCCGACGCCTTCATGCAGGCGGTAGAGGCCGACGGCGACTGGCCGCTTACCCACGCCGTGGCCCCGGCCAACAGTGCCTTCCCCGGCAGCTATCAGCGTGACGACGGGCTGTGGGTGTACCGCACGGTACGCGCCCGTGCGCTGTGGCAGCAAATCATGCTCAGCACTTACGACCATGCCGAGCCTGGCGTGCTGTTCATGAGCAAGATCAACGCCGACAACAACCTGTCCTACTGCGAGGTGATCGAGTCCACCAACCCGTGCGGCGAGCAGCCTCTACCGGATTACGGCTGCTGCGACCTGGGCTCCATCAACCTGTGCGGCTTTGTGCGTCAGCCCTTTGGCGAGCACGCCAGCTTTGACTACGCTGCCTTCGAGCAAGTGGTGCGCACTGCCATCCGCATGTTGGACAACGTGCTGGACCTCACCGTGTGGCCGCTGGTAGAGCAAGAACGCGAAGCGCAAAACAAGCGCCGTGTCGGGCTGGGCTTTACCGGCCTGGGCGACGCGCTGATCATGCTGCGCGTGCGCTACGACAGCGAAGAAGGCAGAAGGTTGGCCGCCAGCATCGCCGAGCGCATGCGCGACGCCGCCTACGATGCCTCGGTAGACCTGGCTATCGAGAAGGGCGCGTTCCCGTTATTCGACGCCGAGCGCTACCTGGCGGCACCGCACTGCGCCAGCCGCCTGCCCGCAGCGATCCAGGCGCGTATCCGCCAGCATGGCATCCGTAACTCGCACCTGCTGTCGATTGCCCCCACCGGCACCATCTCGCTGGCCTTTGCCGACAATGCGTCCAACGGTATCGAGCCGCCGTTCAGCTGGTTCTACACCCGCAAAAAGCGCATGGCCGACGGCAGCCAGCAGGAGTACCTGGTAGAAGACCACGCCTACCGCGTGTACCGCATGCAAGGGGGCGATACCACGGCGCTGCCCGATTACTTTGTCAGCGCGCTGCAGATGAGCGCACTGGACCACATGCGCATGGTGGCGGCGGTAGCCCCGTTTATCGATACGGCGATTTCCAAAACGGTGAACGTACCGGCCGACTACCCGTTTGACGATTTCGAAAGCCTGTACCTGGAAGCCTGGCGCGCCGGGCTGAAAGGCATTACCACCTACCGCCCCAATAGCGTGCTGGGCTCGGTGCTGTCGGTGGCCCCCACTGCGGCCAACCCTGGCAGCCAGGCGCTGCCGCAAGACTTGAACCAGAGCGACCCGGACCGCCGCATCACGCTGAACAGCGCGCCCAGCCCGGCGCTGGCCAGCCTCAAATGGCCGCACCGGCCCAAGCTCAAGCACGGCAACCCGTCGTGGACCTTCATGGTAGAAGGCGAAGAAGGCGATTTTGCCGTGATGGTGGGCCATATCGATGGCAGCCAGCCGGGCGAAGCCGCGCTGCCGTTCGAATGCTGGGTAAACGGCGACGTACCGCGTGGCCTGGGCGCCATCGCCAAAACGCTGTCCATGGACATGCGCTGCCGCGACCGTGCCTGGCTGGCCGCCAAGCTGGACGCCCTGGCCGCCACCCGTGGCGACCGCCACTACCGTGTCGAGCTAGCCGACGGTGCGCTACAGAGCAGTGCCGCTGCCGCCGCGCTGGCCAGGGTAGTGAAGTACCGGGTGGTACAGCTGGGCGCGCTGGAAAGCGCCGAGGGCGACGCCACGCCGGTGATGGACGCGCTGTTTGCCCGCAAAGAGCCCAAATCCGGCGCCGATGGCACCATCAGCTGGTCGGTAGACGTGGTCAACCCGCAAACCGGCGACGACTTTGCCCTGTTCGTGAAAGAGCTGGTGCTGCCCAACGGCCAGCGCCGACCGTACTCCATGTGGCTGGCCGGCCACTACCCGCGCGAGCTGGACGGCCTGTGCAAGATGCTCAGCCTGGACATGCGCGTGATCGACCCGGCCTGGATAGGCATGAAGCTGCGCAAGCTGCAAAGCTACGCCGAGCCGCAGGCTGACTTCTTTGCCCGCACCCCCGGTAGTGACAAATCGCAAAGCTGGCCGTCTACCGAGGCGTATCTGGCGCGGCTGATCATCCACCGCTACGCCATGCTGGGCATTCTGAGCGAGGAGGGGGTGCCGGTAGAAGACATGGGGGTGATGGTGCCGGAGCAGGGCGAGCTGTTTGGCAATAGCGTGGTCAGCCCTGCCGCTGCCACCATGGCGGGCAAAGCCTGCCCGGAATGCGGCAACCGTGCGCTGATCAAGAAAGACGGCTGCGAGTTCTGCACCGCCTGCGGCCACGTTGGGGCGTGCGGCTAGCCCCGTTGACGTGGTGACAACGTGCCGCCTGCGGCCGGCATTTTTTTGCCTCGTACCTCATTGGTATCGATACCAGTATTTTGTCAGTGCCGGGTGGCTTGGCAGCAAGCTGGGTGGAGGGCATGCCGCTTCAGTCTAGGCGTTTTTCACGCGTGACAGGCGGCTGGCATGAAAGTTCATGGCTGGAAAAGATAATGGGCAGCGCGTGTTTCACTTGATTTGGCGCAAAAAACGCCTGGCCAGAAAGCGTAGCCTGCAGGCATGAGATCGTTTTCATGAAAGGGCAAGAAAATGGCTGTTAGCGAATTCCACATCCCCGCACTGAACCTGATGGGCGCCGGTAGCGTACAAAAAGCAGTCGATGCCATGCAGGCACGCGGCTTTCGCCGCACGCTGATTGTTACCGATGCTGGCCTGGTGAAAGCCGGCTTGGTGGCCCAGGTGCAAAACCAGCTGATGGCGGCCGATATCCAGTCTTTCGTGTTCGACGGCGTGCAGCCCAACCCGACCACGGCCAACGTGGGTGCCGGTCTGGCGCTGCTACGTGAAAAAAACGGTGACAGCGTGATCTCGCTGGGCGGCGGCTCGCCGCACGACTGCGCCAAGGCCATTGCGCTGGTGGCGGTAAACGGTGGCCAGATCCAGGATTACGAAGGCGTGGACAAATCGGCCAAGCCGCAGCTACCGCTGGTGGCCATCAACACCACCGCCGGTACCGCCAGCGAAATGACGCGCTTCTGCATCATTACCGACGAATCGCGCCACATCAAAATGGCCATCGTGGATAAACACACCACGCCCATCCTGTCGGTAAACGACCCGGAAACCATGCTGGGCATGCCGGCCAGCCTGACTGCCGCCACCGGTATGGACGCGCTGACGCACGCGGTAGAGGCCTATGTATCGACGGCGGCGAACCCGATTACCGACGCCTGTGCGCTGAAGGCGGTAAGCCTGATTGCGGCCAACCTGCGCGCAGCGGTCAGCAACGGCCAGGACATGGCAGCGCGCGAGCAGATGGCCTACGCCCAGTTTCTGGCGGGGATGGCGTTCAATAATGCGTCGCTGGGCTATGTGCACGCCATGGCGCACCAGCTGGGCGGCTTCTACGACCTGCCGCACGGCGTATGCAATGCCGTGCTGCTGCCGCACGTGCAGGCTTTCAATGCCCGCGTGGCGTCGGCCCGCCTGGCCGATGTGGCGGTAGCGCTGGGGGCGGAAGCCAGCGCCGAGGCAGCACTGGCGGCCATCCGCCAGCTGGCGGCAGACGTGGGCATTCCCGCCGGCCTGACCCAGCTGGGCGTGAAGGATGAAGACATCGCCACCCTGGCGGCCAACGCGCTGAAAGACGCCTGCGGCCTGACCAACCCTATCCAGCCGACGCAGGCCGAGGTAGAGGCGATTTATCGCGCCGCCCTGTAAGCGGGTAGCCTTATCGGGTAGTGCCAAAGCCGGTGCGTTTGCGCCGGCTTTTTTGCGTGCCTGGCGTGGCTAAGGCGCGGGTGGCTGGTTTGGCGCGCTGCTGCCTGCGGCCAGCATGGCGTCGACAAAAGCGGCCACCAGCGGCGAGGTATCGCGTTCGCGCCAGGCCACGGTTAGCGTCATGTAGGCGTGGCTGTCCAGCAGCGGCACGTAGCAGATGCCGGGCAGCTGCACGCACTGTAGCGGCGCGGGTAGCACGGCCACGCCCAGCCCGGCGTCGACCAGGCCGATCTGGGTGGTGGCTTCGCCGGCCAGCTGGTGTACCCGCCATTCAAAGCCGGCATCGCGCGCCAGTTTTTCCAGGCGGCGGGTTAGCCAGTTACCGCTGCTGGCGGGGTAGCCGATGATGCGCTCGCCGGCCAGCTGCGCCAGGTCGATGCCGTGGCTGGCGGCCAGCGGGTGGCTGCGCGGCAGCACCGCGCACAGGCGGTCGCGCCGCACTTCGCGCAGCGCCAGGCCGGGAGTGTCTTCCTCGCCGTTAAAGCGCACCACGCCCACGTCCAGCTTGTTGCTGCCCAGCAGCTGGAACTGCTCGCGGGTAAATTCTTCGTGAAAGTGCAGGGTGACGCTGCCGTGCTGCTGGCGAAACCGCTGCAGCGCAGTGGGCAGCAGCGACATTAGCGGCAGCGAGGAGGTAAAGCCGATATTCAGCTCGCCCACTTCGCCACGGGCGGCGCGGCGGGCCTCGTCGGCTGCCTGGCTGGCGCCTTCCAGCAGGGCGCGGGCGCGTAGCAGAAAACGCTCGCCGGCGGCCGTGAGTTTGACGGCGCGCTGGTGGCGCTCGAACAGGCTCACACCCAGCTCCTGCTCCAGCGCGCGGATTTGCTGGCTCAGCGGTGGCTGCGCCATGTGCAGGCGCTCGGCAGCACGGGTGAAGTGCAGCTCTTCGGCTACCGCCACGAAATAACGCAGGTGTCGCAGCTCCATCTGATACTTTCAATGTATTAATACTTGTTGAAATATATATTGGACGTTGCCATGCGCCAAGCCTAGGCTGACACCATTACCTGACAAGGTGTCTGATCATGTCTTGTGCTTCTGCTGTGCTGGCCCGCGTGGCCGGCGAAACCACCCCGCATCACGCCGGCTCTGCCGCCTGGTGGCGTGCCACCTGGGCGGCGGCCATTGGCGGCTTTGCTACCTTTGCCCTGTTGTACGGCGTACAGCCGCTGATGCCGCTGTTTGCCGCGCATTACGACCTGTCGCCTGCGGCGGCCAGTGCAGTGCTGTCGTCGGCGACCTTGCCCATGGCGCTGTTGCTGATCCCGGCCAGCCTGCTGGCGGAAAGGGTTGGCCGCACGCCCTTGATGGTGGCCTCGCTGGCAGGCGGGGTGCTGCTGTCGTGGCTGGCGGTGTGGAGCAGCAGCTTTGGCTGGCTGCTGCTGTGGCGGGCGCTGTTTGGCGTGCTGATGGCCGGCTTGCCGGCGCTGGCGCTGTCTTATCTGTCCGAAGAGCTGGCGCCCGAGTCGCTGGGGCGGGCGGTGGGTTTGTACATTGCGGCCAACGCGCTGGGCGGCATGAGCGGGCGCTATGTGGCGGCGGTGGTGGCCGATGCCTGGGGCTTGCAAGCCGGGCTGCTGGCGCTGGCCGTGATGGGTACCCTGGCCGCGCTGGTGTTCTGGAAGCTGCTGCCGCCTTCGCGCCGCTTTGCGCCGCGCCCGGTATCGCTGGCCAGTGTGATGGCCGATAGCCGCCAGCATTGGCGCGACCCCGGTTTGTCCCGGCTGTTCTTGCTGGGCTTCATGCTGATGGGCGGCTTTGTCAGCCTGTACAACTACCTGGGTTTCCGCCTGCAGGCAGCGCCGTTCGGGCTGTCGCAAAGCGCTATCGGCCTGATTTTCTTGCTGTACGTGGTGGGCATGGTGTCATCCAGCCTGGGCGGGCGCTGGGCCGACCGCTACGGCCGCCGCGTGGTGCTGTGGAAAATGGTGGCGCTGATGCTGCCGGCGCTGCTGCTGACGCTGAGCCAGAGCCTGTGGCTGGTGGTGGCCGGGGTGGCGCTGTTTACCTTTGGCTTTTTTGCCGCGCACTCGGTGGCAGCCAGCTGGGTAGGGCGCCGCGTGACCCACGCGCGCGGCCTGGCGTCGGCGTTTTACCTGACATCGTATTACCTGGGTTCGGCGTTTATCGGTAGCGGCTCCGGCCTGATGTGGCGGCTGGACGGCTGGCCGGGTGTGGCCGGGCTGATCGGCGCGCTATTGGCGCTGTGCCTGTGGCTAACCTGGCAGCTGCGCAAAGTAGAGCCGCTGCCGGTAGCGGCCAGTTAAGGAGCAGCGCATGACACGGGACCAACAGTTGGCCGCATGCTGCGCGGCGGTAGGGCTGGACCTGCACGAGGCGCTGCAGATTGGCGGCCAGTACGTACCGCTGCTGCAGCACGGGCAGGAAATCCATATCAGCGGCCAGATACCCCGCGTGGGCAGCCAGGTGGTGGTGTGCGGCCGCGTGGGCGATAGCTGCAGCGAGGCCGACGCCTGCCACGCGGCGCACATTGCCTGCCTGCGCGCGCTGGTGCTGCTGTACCAGCATCTGGGCTCGCTGGACAGGGTGGCGTGCATCCTGCGCCTGAATGTGTATGTGCAGAGCGCGGGCGGTTTTACCCGCCAAAGCGAGGTGGCCAACGCCGCCTCGGCCCTGCTGTACCAGCTGCTGGGCGAGGCTGGCGTGCACGTGCGTACCTCGGTAGGCGTGTACCAGCTGCCCAAAAATGCTGCGGTGGAGCTGGACATGGTGGCTATCGCCGCCTGATGGCGGGCTGGCGGGCTGCGCGGCCATGGCGTATACCGGATGAGTCCCCCACAAGGAGTACACCATGAGCCTGAATGTTCTTGCCATCTGTGGCAGCCTGCGCCAGAAATCTGCCAATAAAGGCCTGCTGCGCTACGCTGCGGCCAACCTGCCGGAAGGCATGCAGCTGACGATGGCCGATTTGTCCGATATGCCGTTTTATAACGCCGATATCAGTGACAAGCCGGCGGCCGTGCAGCGCCTGCTGGGCCAGCTGGCTGCGGCCGATGCCTTGCTGCTGGCCTGCCCGGAGTACAACTATTCCATCGCCCCCGCGCTGAAAAACGCGCTGGACTGGGCTTCGCGCGAGCCGGGCAATGGGCTGCTGGCGGGTAAGCCAGCGGCCATCATGGGGGCGGGCGGCGGCATGGGCACCTCGCGTGCGCAGTACCACCTGCGCCAGGTGTGCGTGTACCTGAATCTGCACGTGCTGAACCAGCCCGAGGTGTTTGCCAATGCCTTTGCCGGCGGCTTTGACGGCGATGGCAACCTGCTGGACGCGGCGATTCAGGAAAACATCCGTAAACAGTTGGCCGCATTGCAGGCCTGGCATGCCCGCCTGAGTGGCTGAGGCAACGCACAAACGACAAGGCCGCGCCCACGGGCTCGGCCTTGTCGTTTAAACGCAGAGAGATACCTAAGGGCTGTACCACAGCGCTTTGCGCTGCAGTGGCGTGGCGGCGGGCAGCAAGGGGTTGCCAAGCCGGATGATGACCCGCTTGTCCAGCTGCAGCCGCCGCAGAGCGCCCGCATTGAACTGGCGGAACAAGCGCTCGAAGCTGCCATCGGCAATGGCGCGCTCCAGCCCGGTTTCCAGCATGCCGGCCAAGGCTTTGTTACCCGGCGCCACAAAAAAGTAAAACGCAGTAGGGTAGTGGATCAGGATATGCGGGTCGATGGTGATGCCACTGCGGCGATGCGCCAGGTATTCGTTTTCTACCTCGATGACCCCGCGTGGAAAGTAATCGAAACGCTGTTGGTTCAGCATGCTGAACAGGGGTTCGTAGTCGGACGACGTCACCACGCTGAGCCCCGCAGCACGCAAGATATTCACATCTGGCCAGTCGTGGCCTTGGCCGGCGCTGTAGGCACGCAGATCGTCCACGGTTTTTACATCGGCCAGCAGTTGCTCGCGCCCTTCCCCCAGCAAGGCAACCCGCCAGCCTATCAGGCCTTTGTACAGCGGGATGCGTACTGGCAGGAGCTGGCGTTCGCGCTCCTTGCTGGTCATGGTCCATAGCACATCGATGCTGCTGTGCGGGCGTTGCAATTGCAGGATCGCGCGGCTTTGTACCATGGGGTTGGCAGCTTGCAGCTTACAGTCTGCATTGGCCTTTTCACAGGCCAGGCGCAGCAGCGCCAGCATGTATTGCTGCTGCGGGTCGTTGGCGGTGGCCAGTCGCGGGTAGCGTAGGGTGACAGCGGCGTGGCAGCTAGCGGCCAGCAGCAAACACAGCCAGGTAAAGTGGCGTAGCGATAACATGACGAAGGCCCCGTTGCAGTGATATTGCATCATAGGGGGCTATCCCTGCTTTGCATAAATCACTGCAGGCCGGGGCCTGCATGCACGATGCGTGGCTTACTGAATGATGCCGCCACCCAGGCAGATATCGCCGTCGTACAGCACGGCAGACTGGCCGGGTGTTACCGCCCACTGCTTGTCGCGGAAGGTCAGCGTGGCCTTGCCATCCACTACCGGTGACAGGCTGCACGGGGCATCGGCCATGCGGTAGCGGTTTTTGGCGGCGTAGCTGCCAGCAGCCGGTGCTTGTGGCAGCGTCCACGACAGATCGTCCATCTGCAGCGTGGGTTTGAGCAGCAGTGGGTGGTCGTGGCCCTGTACCACCACCAGGCGGTTGGCTGCCATGTCTTTGCCCGCCACGAACCACGGGTCGCCGGTGCCATCTTTGGCGCCGCCGATATTCAGGCCTTTGCGCTGGCCCAGGGTGTAGAACATCAGGCCCACGTGTTCGCCCACGACCTTGCCATCCGGCGTGATCATCTCGCCCGGCTTGGTGGGCAGGTAGCGCTGCAAAAACTCGCGGAACGGGCGCTCGCCGATAAAGCAGATACCGGTGGAGTCTTTCTTGCCTGCCGTGGGCAAGCCGGCTTCTTCGGCCAGGCGGCGTACTTCGGTTTTGTGGATGTCGCCCAGCGGGAAGATGGCGCGCGCCAACTGGTGCTGCTGCAGGCGGTACAGAAAGTAGCTCTGGTCCTTGGTGTGGTCTACGCCCTTCATCAGGTAGTGCACGCCGTCTTGTTCCAGCTTGCGCGCGTAGTGGCCGGTAGCGATGCAGTCGGCACCCATGGCCATGGCGTAGTCCAGAAAGGCCTTGAACTTGATCTCGGCATTGCACAGCACGTCCGGGTTGGGCGTGCGGCCGGCCGAGTACTCTTTCAGGAAATACGAAAACACGCGGTCTTTGTATTCCTTGGCAAAGTTCACGATTTCCATGTCGATGCCGACAATGTCAGCCACGCTCATGGCGTCCAGCGCATCCTGCTTGATGGAGCAGTACTCGTCGTCGTTATCGTCTTCCCAGTTTTGCATGAACACGCCGATGACTTCGTGGCCTTGCTGCTTCAGCAGCCAGGCGGTTACCGACGAATCCACGCCGCCGGACATGCCGACAACAATACGTTTTTTACCCGTCACGGGGAAAATCCTTCCTTCCAAAGTGCAAGAGGCACCACCACCGGTGGTGCCCCGAAATGTCGGAACCAGCTATCCATTACCCAGATCTGGCCACTGTCTGTGTCCTGTAGTGCCACGGCATGATGTTCGTTAAACAGCAGCGGGGCGCGAAATACATCGGCAGACAGCTGGTGGTAGCGCAGCAGCTGGTGACCCTGCAGCAGGGCCAGCAGGCCGTGCAGATTATGCGTGTGGTCCAGGCAGTCCATGCGGCCCAGCATGCGGGCATCTTCCTGGTTGCCGCCCTGGTCTTCGGCAATGGGCAGCACCTGCGCCGCTATCTGGTAATACGCCAGCACGACATCTTGCAGCGCGGCACGTTCGTCTGCCGCGTTGTCTGCCTGGCGCAGGCGTTGCTCGAACCAGATCAGGGCATCAGGCTGTAAATCAATGGCACTGCTGCGATCGCAACCGTAATGGTAACAGAGGGTTAGCACCTCTGCACCGGCCCGCGGGGCGGGCAGGGCCAGGCATAGCGATAAAAGCAGGGCGGCCCGGCGCATGGTGGCTAACGCCCGTGGTGATAAATGCTGGCCAGCGGCAGGCGCTGCCCGGCCAGGTAGTCGTCCAGGCAGCGGCCCACCAGCGGGCTGCGCCAGATGGCCTGCTGCGCGTGGATTTCAGCGGCAGTGAGCCACATCGCTTCCACAATGCCCTCGTCCAGCTGGCTGCGTAGCGGCTGGCTATCGGCCTGGCACACAAAAGCAAAGCGCAGATAGGTAATACCGCTGCTGTCGTCCTTGTCTGCCAGGTAAATACCGCACAGCGCTACAGGGTTGGCCGCATAGCCGGTTTCCTCCAGCGCTTCGCGCGCTACGGCCTGCAGCAGCGTTTCGCCGTATTCCATGTGGCCGGCGGGCTGGTTCAGGCGCAGACCGTGCTCGGTGTTTTCGCGCACCATCAAAAAGCGGCCATCGCGCTCGATGATGGCGGCGACGGTGGTGTTGGGTTTCCACTGCGTATCGGGGGTAAGGCTGCTCATATCAATTGACAATCGTTATCATTTGTTTCTAATATACACGTATTGCGACTTATTCTTAATCATAACAAGGTGCTGCCATGTACGTTTGCCTTTGCCACGGTGTAACCGACCGCGACATCCGCCAAGCTGTCTTCGACGGCGCCGTCACCATGCGCGATCTGGCGCGTGATCTGGGTGTGGCTACCGAGTGCGGCCGCTGCGCCTGCAGTGCCAACCAGGTACGCAAGCAAACCCTGCTGCAAATCAGCGAACCCGAGCTGGTAGCTGCCTGATTTTTCTGCAGAATCAATCGCATTCCCATTGCATTTTGGCGCGTGCCGCCAAGCTTGTCATTGCATCATTTTGTGCCATAATCCCTGCAATTCGATATAGCAGGAGGTCACGGCCATGCAAGGCGACAAGAAAGTCATCAAGTTTCTGAATCAGATTCTCAAAACCCAGCTTACCGCCATCAACCAGTACTTCCTGCACGCCCGCATCTTCAAGAACTGGGGCCTGCAAGAGCTGAACGAGCACGAATACCACGAATCCATCGTGGAAATGAAAAACGCCGACAAGCTGATCGAGCGCATCCTGTTTCTGGAAGGCCTGCCGAACCTGCAAGACCTGGGCAAGCTGTACATCGGTGAAAACACCCAGGAAATCCTGGAATGTGACCTGAAGCTGGACACCGAAAGCCTGCCGCTGCTGAAAGACGCCATCGCTTACTGCGAGTCGGTAAAAGACTACGTGACCCGCGACCTGCTGACCAGCGTGCTTGATAGCGAAGAAGAGCATATCGACTGGCTGGAAACCCAGCTCGGCCTGATCGAAAAACTGGGCTTGGCCAACTACCAGCAAAGCATGATCGAAGACTAAGCTGCTGGCTGTATCGCTTGGTACAAGAAAGCCCGTCAAACGACGGGCTTTTTTCATGCTGCTGATAAAGTGCCCGCTCAACTGGCACGGTGCATGGAAAAGCCGAGCCGCATCATATAAATGGGTGAGTCCACAGCCTTGCCGTTGACAGAACAAGCGCTGTTTGCGTGGCAAAAGCGTTTTTCATCAATAAAAAAGCCCGTCAACAGACGGGCTTTTTTTATACTCCCCGTCTGTCATACAGGCGGGGGGGTAAATGGCAACCATGCGGCCAACCTTTATTGCGCAGCCGAGGCTTCTTCCGGGGCGGGTTCTTCCGGCTCTTGCCATGGCAGTGCCACGTTGTGGTTGTTTACTTTCAGGATGCCTTCGTTGAACAGCAGGCTGGTGCTGATCTGGCCCCCTTCGCGGCGGATCAGCTGCTGCGCGGCCCATTCGTCCAGCTGGGCAGACAGCAGGCTGCGCGCCAGGGCGTCGATTTCTTCCAGATTCGGCTGGTCTTCGGCGCTGGCGTCCACGGTAAACAGGTTGCGCGCTTGCGCTACCACCAGGTTTTCCAGGGTTTGCTGTGGCAGCTCGATATTGGCCTGTGCGGTAAAGCGTTTCAGGAATTGCAGGGTGTTTTTCAGGTCGCTCTGCTGGAAGCCTTTCAGCGCCAGGCTGCCGCTAGCCTGCGCCACGCCGCTAGGCATCTTGAGGTAGAAGGCATTCACCATCAGCTTCGGGTCGTTCTGCAGCAGGGGCAGGCCTTCCTTCACGATGGTATCCAGGTATTTCTTGCGCAGCTGCGCCGGTTCCAGGCCCTGGAAGGGCAGCTTGCCCAGTGCGTCGTCCAGCTTCACCAGGGTAGGGCCGTGCAGGTGGTTGGCCGAAATATCCAGCTTGAACGGGCCGTACACGCTGTCGTTGTAGGCAAAGCGCTCGAAATCCAGCTTGCCACGGGTGTTGACGAAGTCGTCCTGCTCGCTGGTGACAATCTGGTATTTCAGCTTGGACAAGCCCACGTTGGACGGGCGGAATTCGCCGGACGGGTTGATGAACTCGCCCACGCGCACGCGGCCCACCAGGTAGATCAGCTCGTTCAGCTTGATGCTGTAGGGGATGGCTTCGTTCCAGTTGAGCTTGATGTCGCCCACCGTCAGCTCGCTGCTGCCCAGCTTCACACCGCTGTTGCCGGGGCGTACTTCGGACAGGTATTTCACGCCGTCGAAGGCAAAGCGGCCTTTGGGACCGGCTTCCAGCGTAAAGCCCGGGCTGGTGGAGTCGACGTGGTATTCCTTGTAGCCGGCCTGGTAATTGACTTTCAGGTCAAAACCTTTCCAGTTCATTTTCACGCCAGCCAGCGTTTCTTCGTAGTCGAATTTCGGCACGGTTACCGATAGCTCGCCACCGCCGGTCAGGCCCAGGCGATTGATGACCGTGATGGGCGGCGCGTCGCCAAAGAAGCGTTGCAGTGTCTTGCGCGTGGCATCGCTCATGTCGAACTCGGTGCGCACAATGGCGCGTGCCGGGCGCAGGTCCATGTCAAACAGGCCGGGTAGCAGGCCGTGGCGTACCTGGTGGCGGTAGCGCAGCGTGCCCCCTAACAGCGGGCGCAGGTTTTCCGGCAGCAGGCCGATGTAGGGGCCCAGCAGCTGCTGGTTTAGCGCCAGCTCGGTGGTTTCTTCGGACGAGAACCAGCCGCGCTCGTACTGGTGCGATTTCACCGTGAAGACCGACATCGCGGCAATCATGCGGTGCTGTTCGGCCAAGGTTTCTTCGGCCTTGATGCCAGCCCAGTAGGCAAAGCCACTGTACAGTACGAAGGCACCGGCGATGCCGGCGGCAGCCAGTTTGAGGTGTTGCTTGTTAACGTTCACGATCCGGCCTGAAAAACGAAATGAACGGGCATCTTACAATACCTGCGCCGGCTTATGAATCGGCATGCGGGCCGATGTTGGCCGCGGGGCGCTTGTGCATTGAATTTTCATGGCATTTTGTGCAGTTTTCTATGGGGTATGCTGGCGAATGTGCTGGGTTTCATTAAAGTAATGGGTGTAAAATGAGGCATTGTTTCTA
>JAIXTB010000319.1 GCA_027484385.1 Neisseriaceae bacterium
AAGGCAGCCAGCGCGATTGCCATGATGTTCTCCGGCTTGACGGTCGCCCTGGTCAGCGGCGTACCACTGGGCACCTGGATCGGCCAGCTGTTTGGCTGGCAAAGCACCTTCCTGGCAGTATCGCTGCTGGGCATCGTGGCCTTTGTCGGCAGCCTGCTACTGATACCGCACAATCTTCCCCGTCCAGCCCCCGCCTCGCTGTCCAGCCAGCTCGCGGTGCTTGCCAAACCGCGGCTGCTACTGGTCTACGCCATGACCGCGCTGGGCTACGGCGGCTCCTTCACCGCCTTTACCTACCTGGCGCCAATGCTGCAACAGGTCAGCGGCTTTCCCGCCAAGGCAGTCAGCCTGGTCATGCTGGTTTATGGCCTCAGCGTGGCAGTAGGCAATGTCTGGGGAGGCCGCTTGGCCGACCGCCTGGGCCCGGTACGGGCGCTACAGATCATCTTTGCCGGTCTGGCCGCTGTGCTGCTGTTGCTGATGCTGACCGCTGCATCATCATGGCTAGTGGTACTGACCGTGCTGCTATGGGGTGCGGTAGCGTTTGGCAACGTGGCAGGGCTGCAGCTATACGTGGTGCAGCAGGCAGAACGGGTAGCACCGCAGGCGATAGACGTGGCTTCCGGCCTCAATATTGCCGCCTTCAACCTGGGCATTGCCTTCGGCGCCTGGGCCGGTGGTCACATCGTGGCCAGCCTCGGCATCATGCACACTACATGGATAGGTGCGCTGATCGTACTGGCCGCCTGGCTACTGACGACTTGGTCCGGCATGCTGGATCGCCGTGCCGGGCATGATCCACAGACCCGCACCACCAGGCCGGTCACTGTGCACTGATTAGCCAGCCCGCTGGCATTGCCTGCGGCCAACCTGCTCTGCGATATGGATGATGAAAATGGCCGCTTTCCCATGGGAAAGCGGCCATTCATCTTTCTGGTTAAAGCAGGACGACACTCCCGCTTCATCCACAACAAGGCAGTCGACAAGGTAACAGCCACGCCCATGACCGGCATGGCTGCAACCTTGCGTCTTGCTTTGCCGCTTAGCGCGATTGCGCCAGTGCGCCCTGCAGCGCCTTCAGTACCTCGGCACCACCGTTGGCCGCAAAGCGGTCGAATGCCGGCTTGGCCTTGTCGCGCATGCGCTTGAGCTCGGTGTCGCTCACCTTGTTGATCTGCATGCCCTGCTGCGTCAGGAAGCTGACGCTGCGCATGGCCTCGGCGCGGGTATCCTTGCGCTCGAAGGCGCGCGACACCACGGCGGCGTCCTGCAGGATCTTCTGCTCGTCACGCGACAGGCCGTCCCACCATTTCTTGCTGACCGTCACCACCCACGGGCTGTAGACGTGCTTGGTAATGGACAGGTACTTCTGCACCTCGTAGAACTTGCTGGACTGAATCGTGTTCACCGGGTTTTCCTGGCCGTCCACCGCCCGCGTTTCCAGCGCGGTAAACAGCTCGGCAAAGGCTAGCGGCACCGCGTTGGCGCCAAAGCTGTTGAACATGTCGATGTATACCGGGTTCTGCATCACGCGCAGCTTGATGCCCTGGAAATCCTCAAAGCGGGTAATCGGACGCTTGGTGTTGGTCACGTTGCGAAAGCCGTTTTCCCAGTACACCAGCCCCACCATGCCCTTGGCCGGCAGCCGCGCCAGCAGGGACTGGCCGAAAGCACCATCCAGCACCTTGTCGGCCTCCTGTTCGTTGTTGAACAGGAACGGCAGGTCGTAAACGCCGAAATCCTTCTCCACGCCCACCAGCGTGGCGGTGGAGCCCACCATCATCTCCTGCGCACCGCCGATCAGCGCGTTCTGCATCTGCACGTCGTTGCCCAGTGTGGCCGAGGCAAAGCCTTTCACCTTCAGCTTGCCGCCAGAGCGCTTGGCCACTTCGTCGGCGAATACCTTCACCGCGCGGCCCTGGTTGCTGTCTTCGGCCAGGCCGTAGCCAAAGCGGATCAGGCGCGGCTTGATGTCGGCCGCCTGCACCAGCGGTGCGGCCAGGAAACCGGCAGCCAGCAGGCCGGCCAGTACGGGTTTGAACAGCAGGGTTGTCATGGGTCTCTCCTTGATTTGTATTATCACGACAGCAACGTTGGCCAACAGGCTAACGGAAGAACTTGGCCGGCACAGTGACCAGCTCGGGCACCGCCACCAGCAAGGCCAGCAGGGCCAGGTAAACGCCCAGGAAGGGCAGCACACCGCGGGTGGCGGTTTCCAGCGAAATGCGGGCAATGCCGCACACCACGTTCAGCACGGTGCACACCGGCGGGGTAATCAGGCCGATGGAGCCCACCAGGATGAACATCACGCCGAAGTAGGTCGGGTCGATGCCGGCTTGCAGCACCAGCGGCATCATCACCGGGCCCAGCACCAGGATGGTGGGGGTCAGGTCCATCACGATGCCCACCAGCAACAGCAGCAGCATCATGGCGGCCATCAGCAGGCGCGGCTGTTCCATCAGCGGGCCCAGCATCTCACCGATCTGCGCCGGCAGGTCGGCCAGCGTGATCATGTACGACGACACCATGGCCGCGGCGCACAGGAACATCACGGTGGCGGTGGTACGGGCGGCGTGTACGAACACCGGCTGCAGCGCGGGCAGCTTCAGCTCGCGGTAAACCAGCAGGCTCACCAGCAGCGAATACACCGCCGCTACCACCGCTGCCTCGGTCGGTGTGAACACGCCGAACTTCAGGCCGCCAATAATGATCAGCGGCAACATCAGCGCCCAGATGCCGTCCAGCAAGGCGTGGCGGCGCTGCGCCCAGCTCTGGCGCGGCTGCGGTTTTACCTGCATGCCGCGCGACACCCACAGCCAGGTGATGACCAGCCCCACGCCCATCAGCAAGCCGGGCACGATACCGGCCAGGAACAGCGCGGTAATCGAGGTATTGGTGGTGACGCCGAAAATGATGAACGGCATGCTGGGCGGAATGATCGGCGCGATGATGCCGCCAGACGCGATCAGGCCAGAGGCGCGGCCAACCGGGTAGCCGTTGTCGCGCATCATCGGAATCAGCAAGGTGGCCAGCGCGGCGGTATCGGCGATGGCGGAGCCGGACAGGCTGGCCAGCAGTACCGAGGCGGCAATGGCCACAAAGCCCAGCCCGCCCTGGATATGGCCGACAAAGGCAACCGCTAGGTTGATGATGCGGCGCGAAATGCCACCGGCGTTCATTAGCTCACCGGCCAATATAAAAAACGGCACCGCCATCAGCGGAAAGCTGTCGGCCCCGGACAGCAGGTTTTGCGCGATCAGCTGGGCGTCGAAAAAGTCCAGGTGAAACATCAGCGCCACCCCGGTCAGGATCAGCGCGAAAGCCACCGGCATGCCCAGGGCCATGCCGGCAAACAGTACAGATAGAAAGATTGCGATGGTCATTGGGTGTCCTTTACAGATCCTGGCCGCCGGCGGCGTCGGGGTTGCCCGGAATGTGGGCCTGCGGGTGGCCCAGCAGGATACGCAACAGGTTCAGGCCCAAGAGCAGCAGCATGGCCACCGCACTCAGCAGGCCGGCGCCGGAAAACAGCGCCATCGGAAAGCCCAGCACCGTGGAATAGGTTTGCAGGCCGATCTGCGTCTGCTGCCAGCTGCCTTGCAGGAATAGCACCAGCACGTACAGCATCAGGCCGTGGCTGAGCAGCGCGCACAGGCGGCGCCAGCGCGGGGCCAGCCTGGCCTGCACCATTTCCACGCCCAGGTGCGCATGCTGGCGCGTGGCCAGAATGGCGCCCAGGAAGACCAGCCACACGAACATCAGCCGCGACACTTCTTCGGCCGAGGCAATGCCCGAGTCGAATACGTAGCGCAGCACCACATTGCCGAACACCAACAGCACCATGACCGCCAGCGCTAGCGCCAGCAGCCATTCGATCACCCGCTCGCAGCGGGACAGCAGCTTATGCATGGGAACTCCTTGTCTGTGCCGTCAGGCGCGCTACCACGTCGGCCACCAGCTCGGCCACCGGCAGGCGGATGTCGGCCTCGATGGCGCCCTCTTCCGCCTGCGGCGGCTCCAGGTCGGCCAGCTGGCTATCGATCAGCGCCAGCGGCATGAAATGGCCCTGGCGGGCGCGCATGCGCGCTTCGATCAGCGCGCGCTCGCCCTTCAGGTACACAAAGGCCAGGCCGGGGCAGCCATCGCGTAGCAGGTCGCGGTAGCGGCGCTTCAGCGCCGAACAGGACAACACCACGCGCTCCCCGGCGGCCACCGCCTGCTGCAGCTGGCCGCGCAGCGCTTGCAGCCACTGGCCGCGATCATCATCGGTCAGCGGGATGCCAGCCTCCATCCGCGCCACATTGGCTGGCGGGTGAAAATCGTCCCCCTCCACAAAACGCGCGCCCAGCGCGGTGGCCAGCGCACGGCCCACCTCGCTCTTGCCGCTGCCGCATACGCCCATCACTACCAGCATGGTTTGCCTCATCATGTTAGCGTTAACATTTCTGGATCATAAAAATGCCACCGCAGTGGCCCTGCCGCACGTCAGCCGCTAGCTGGCGTTTGGCCGGATGCAAAGTTAGCGCTAACATAACCCCCTGTAAAGCAGATTTGATCGTGCAGCGCAACAAGCGCTGCCTCTCCACCATCACCCCGCCTCCGGCTAGAATGAGCGCCATGACAGACCGCAAACCCCGCGCAGGCCAGAGCCGCGTCACCCTGAACGATGTTGCCGCCCACGTTGGCGTCAGCGCCATCACCATCTCCCGCGCCCTCAACAAGCCAGCGCTGGTTACCGACAGCCTGCGCCAGCGCATCGACGACGCCGTGCGCCAGCTGGGCTACGTGCCCAACCGCGCCGCCCGCTCGCTGGCGTCGGCCCGCTCGCACAGCGTGGTGGTACTAGTGCCATCGCTGTCCAACGCGGTGTTTGTCGATACCTTGGCTGCTATCCACGACACCCTGTACCCACGCGGCTACCAGACGCTGATCGGCGATACCCGCTACGCGCCGCAAGACGAAGAGACGCTGCTGCGCACCTATCTGGAATACAACCCGGACGGCATCCTGCTGACCGGTTTCGACCAGAACGACGCCGCGAGCACCCTGTTGCGCAGTGCCAACATTCCCACCGTGCACATGATGGAGCTGGACGACAGCGGCCGTTACTGCGTGGGCTTTTCGCAGTTCGACAGTGGCTACGCGCTGACCCGCCAGCTGCTGGACAAGGGCTACCGCCGCATCGGTTTTCTGGCTGCGCAGCTGGACCCGCGCACCATCAAGCGGGGCGAAGGCTACCGCGCCGCGCTGCGCGAAGCAGGCCTGTACCAGGCGCACCGCGAGATTGCCGAGCCGCAGCCATCGTCGGTGGGCCAAGGGGCGCGGCTGCTGGACGAGCTGCTACGCCAGGCACCGGACTGCGACGCCATCTTCTGCAACAACGACGATCTGGCACTGGGGGTGATGTTCGAGTGCCAACGCCGCCACATTGCCGTACCGCAACAGCTGGCCATCGCTGGCTTCAACAACCTGGAGATGTCGGCGTGGACCAACCCGGCGCTGACCACGGTGGCCACCCCGCGCTACGCCATTGGCGCCGCTGCGGCCAACATGCTGCTGACACTGATGGCAGGTGAACAACCGGCGCAACCCCAGCAGGATCTCGGCTTCAAGCTACTTGTCAGAGGTAGTACTTAACTCGCCAACGCGGTAAATATCATTACCGTGTCAGTCACGGCGTCAGCGCCAAGCAGCGACCGAAGGGGCCAAAACATGTCAAAACCGTACCATCCGTGGGCTTTTAATCTTTAATTTCAGGTTTCACAAAGCCAGTCGGAATAATCACCCCAGGTATGTGCTTTTGGCCCCACAGTGCCATTGCATCCAGAATCGCGCCCAACTCAGCGCCTTTGCTGGTAATGAAGTACTCAGCCCTTGGCGGCTTGTATTGATAAAGCTGTTTCTTGATGATGCCTGCCGCCTCTAAACGTTTGAGCCGGTCAGCAAGAATGTTCGTGGGTATGGCTTCTGGCGAAGCCTGCAACTCACCATAGCGATGCTTACCTGACAGCAACAAGTCTCTCACGATAAGCAAAGACCACTTGTCACCAACAATATCCAAAACGTTAGCAATCGGACATGTCGACCTGTAGCCCTCCATCAAGGAGGGTGATTCGTTTGCACTGTTCATGAACAAATTTTAGCCAAGTCACTTGCTTTTTGCAAGTTTGTGCACCATCATACACTTGCACTTTGCAAGTTACTTGCAAAACCATTCAAAATGGTTGGACGCCAGGAGCACAACAGCCTAGCTGCAACGCGTGAAATGGCATGTTTACATCAACTTAATGGTTTAGAAAATTACGAACCCAGGATCATCAGACAGTATGCAATCACGTCGTCAGGTACTCACCGCTGGCGCGGCTTTGGCCGCCACCCTTTCTTTGCCAACCCACGCAAGGACCAAAAACATGACTACAACTGATGTGTATAAAACAGAATCAGCTACCCGTTTTTTAGAAGTACAGGGGCGAAAAATCGCTTATCGGGTAACCGGCACTGGACAACCCATCGTGCTATGCCATCGATTCCGGGGAGTACTTGGCCTATGGGATCCCGCATTTATTGAATCTTTAGCCAAAGAAGGATTTCAGGTAATCACTTTTGACTACTCTGGCATTGGGCTTTCTTCAGGTGAAAGAAGTTACAACCCGATCGCGATGCTTAAAGATGTCAAAGATCTGGTAGAGGGCTTGAATCTAAAAGATATTATTATTGCAGGCTGGTCTATTGGCGGCATAGTCGCTCAAATTTACACAGCAATGTTTAGTCACAATGTAAGCCATGCCGTTTTACTAGCAACGACGCCTCCAGGACGCCTTACAAAAGAGGCTGAACAGCTATTCTATGATGCCGCATCAAAACCTGGCATTGATCTAGATAACTTTACGACAATTTTCTTTGAGCCAACTGATAAAAACAGCAGGGCTGCGTCGGAACGCTCATTCACTAGAATCATGGGTCAGAAGATTCCACGCAGTCCAGATGTGGATGCCGCATGGGCCATATCGCAAATAGGCACGACGCCCCGAAACCCGGTATTCCCGGCGGAGGAAGTACTGAATTTTTTAAAAACAACCACTATCCCGGTCCTTCACATCGGTGCAGACCACGACATCATTTTTCCTGTAGAGAACTGGTACGCACTCAATCAGCAACTGCCCACCCTCAACTTGATAACCTATCCCAAGGCCGGACACGGACCTCATCACCAACACCCCGAGATGGCTGCATCTCACATTTCAGCGTTTATTAAAGGCACCAAAAAAGTATAACGCCAAGACAAACCCATAAAATTCTCAATGAATAAAAAATCATGAAACTGGAAAACAATACGATCCTGATTACTGGCGGCGGCTCAGGCATAGGCCTTGGACTAGCCGAAGCATTTTACCAAAAAGGAAACAAAGTCATTATTGCAGGGAGACGAAAAGACTTGCTGGAATCTGTTTCCCAACAATATGACGGAATGGATTACATTGAGCTTGATGTAGCCAACGCAGAAAACATTAAGACAGCAGTGTCATCACTCATTGAGAAATACCCAGATCTCAATGTAGTCATTAACAACGCCGGCATCATGCCATTCGACAATGCGGCGGAAAAAATTGATCCTGCTACCTGCCAGCGTATTGTAGATACCAACCTGATTGGACCAATCATGCTGACATCTGCACTGATAGAGCATCTTAAAGCTCAGCCTCAGGCCTCGATAGTTTATAACACATCGATTCTTGCATTCTTACCTTTGGCCACGAGTGCTGTCTATTCAGCATCGAAAGCAGCCCTTCACTCTTATGCATTATCACAAAGATTCATGCTTAGAGAAACAAACGTCACCGTGCAGGAAATTGCTCCCCCATGGGTCGATACTGACTTGATCAAAAAAGGCAGCGATCCGCGAGCAATGCCGGTAGATGTGTTCGTCAATGAAACTATGAGCTTGCTAGAAACCGATGCGCCGGAAATAGTTGTGAATGCAGTCAAGGCCATACGCGACAACCCTGGCGAAAACGAACACGCACTGATCAACGCATTCAACCTTGAACTAATTAACAACCCTCCTCCTATTTAATTAAACAATCAAGAGCGCACCATATCGACCCCCTCTCGATTCCTTATCACCCGCATTGCAAGATCTCACCACCAGGATCTAGCAGTACAAGATGCAGGAATCATTGATAGGGTGCGCGACTTAGACCCGCCTGCCCCGAGCGCACTCAGGACACACACGCTTCACGCCCAGCTTCGCCAAATAGCCGTGGGACAGATACCAACCAGGCAACGGTGACGGCTAGGCTTGCTTGTCAAAAACACCAGGGTGATTAGGTGCATCTGGCTTGGCCAAGTCGAGTGCTTTGTCAGTCCGCTTGCGAACACGCAGAGTCATACTGGATTCAAGCTGTGGGCGCCAGAAACGGAGCCACCATCACTGCCTTATCGGGAATGTTTATCCGAATGCATCTGCATCCAACCAGCAGATTTGCGTCACCATAGCGCCATCGGCAGCGCATCCGGTACCAGTGCGCGGCTCATTGTCAGCTTGATCGACCAGCCCACAACCTTGCGATAGAACAAGACGATCACTACCGTCAGATAGCGTCAGCCCTGCAAGATACGAATGTTAGCCGTGACAGTCCCACAGACCTGGTCTGGCGGCGCCACGGCGAGTTCGCGATTCAGATGGTTGGGCACCCACCAGGAGGGGGACCTGCAATGGGTCGTGGTGCCTGATAAAAGTTTGGCCGCTAGGTGCCAACGTAACCTCCTGTCCAAGGTCAGTTTTGTGTCACGTTAGCCTGGAATCCACCGCCCAGGGATTTAAACACTGCAATTGCGGCGCGAGCAGACTCGACCTGAAACTGGACAGATGTATCGGAAATGCCTAACAAATCCAGGTCGGCCTGCAGTAACTCAATACGATTCACAATCCCTTTTTGATACGCCTGCCAAGAAGCCGACCGGGCGCGGCGCAGAGAGTCCACCCCCCGGGCAATCACGACACGCTGCTCATCATGCTTGCTGAATGCGGTGAGCGCGTTTTCGACATCTTCTGTGGCGCGTAACACGGCCAACCGATACGCAGCCAGAAGTTCTGCCTCTTGCCCCTTGGCTTGACTAATTTGTGCGTTGATACGGCCGAAATCAAAAAGACACCACCGCAAACCAAGCATGCCAGCAGCTTGGCTAGCGCCACTGCTGAACAGATTGCCGGCAGATACTGTCGTGGCACTGCCTACGAGTCCGCCAAGCGAGAACTTTGGATAGTAATCCGCCATGGCAGCACCTATACGTGCATTGGATGCAGCCAAGCGACGTTCTGCCACGATCAGATCAGGGCGACGCCGTAGCAAATCAGCAGGAGACCCAGCCATGTCAATGCGCGGTGCGACAGGGATCGCACTGACTTTGACCAATTCAGCACGATGTGTACCGGGAGATGAACCCAACATAACATCCAGTGCATTCATAACTGTGTCCAGTTCTGCTTCGAGAGCTGGCACAACAGACTGCATCTGGGCAAGCCCGCCTTCGGCTTGGTGTAGTTGCCGCTCGGCGGCCAAGCCCTTGCTGTAGAGCAGCTGGATCGTCTCGACCAGCTCCTGCTGGGTCTGAACTTTACGGCGGGCCAGATCCAGGCGGGTTTGCAATCCACGGATGCGAATGTAAGCGTCGGCAGTATGCGCTGCGACAACCAAACGCGTTGCCGCGACACCAGCCTCTGAAGCTTGATATTCAGCGAGTGCTGCCTCTCGACTGCGCTGTAAGCCACCGAACAAATCCAGCTCCCAGCTAGCACCGATATCTACCTGATATGCATTGCCATAACGGTCGAAACCCGGTGTCGAATTCAAAACCTGCCCCAATGAGGTTTCAACAGATTGGTAAGCTCTCGCAGCTTGACCGCTGACATTGCCTGACGGCAATAGCGCGGCATTGGCCGCCCCCAAGCCCGCCTGTGCCTGAACAACCCGAGCAGATGCCTGGGCAAGATCCAGATTCTGATCCAATGCACGCAGAACGTATCGGCTTAGCAGTGGATCACCAAAATGCGCCCACCATTCAGTTGAGTCCGCACGAGTAGATGTTTCACCTCGCCCTAATGCACCAGCATTGTTGTAACGCTCAGGCATCACCATGCCAGGCCGGACATAATCGGGACCAACGGCGCAGCCGGCAGACAGGCTGGCGGCGATGAGCAAGGCAAGATGGCGTTTAGCTAGCACTGCGGTACTCCGATTCATGGGTTTTGTTGTGACCATAATACATTTTGGTCACAATTTGTCAACGCATGATCACGGCGGTAAGCTTATGCCCATGAAAAATACAGCACCCTACCCCACAACGGCCCGCGGCCCTGCCGACCATGATGTACGCGATCAGATCGTTGCTGCCGCCACAGATCACTTCCGCCGCTATGGCTACGAGAAGACAACCGTATCTGACCTCGCTAAAGCGATTGGCTTTTCCAAAGCCTACATCTACAAGTTCTTCGAATCCAAACAGGCTATAGGCGAGATGATCTGTACCAACTGCCTGCGCGAGATCGAAAACGATGTCAGAGAAGCCATTGCGACCGTAGAAGGGCCACCAGAGAAGCTAAGGCGGATGTTTAAAACCATTGTGGAATCAAGCCTTCGCCTGTTTTTTCAAGATCGTAATCTCTTCGAGATAGCTGCCTCTGCCGCCGGAGGGCGCTGGCCGGCAACCATCGCGTATGAAGAATGCCTCCATGGCATGCTGCAAGACATATTGCAGCAAGGGCGACTGAGCGGGGACTTTGAACGCAAGACACCACTGGATGAAACAGCCAGATCTATCTACCTGGTTATGCGGCCTTATCTGCATCCGCTGATGTTGCAGTACAACCTCGAGAATATAGAAGAGGCTCGTATGCAGCTTTCCAGCCTGATATTACGCAGCTTATCGCCATGATGTCGCAAACCAGATGTGACCATTGACTAATTTGGTCACAAGAATAATACTGAAAGTCCCGATCACTTCGCCAAAGGGACTTTCATGCTTCGGCATCGCCTTGCCACCACTACAGTCATTTGTGCCCTGCCGTTTGCCCTAGTCGCTTGCGGCGAAAAAGCACAACCAGACCCGCGCAGCAGCACACCACTGGTGCGTACCGCCATCGCTCAGGCAACCACACCTGACTCGCGCTCCTTCACTGGCACCATCGCCGCTCGAGTACAGAGCGATCTCGGTTTTCGCGTACCCGGTAAGGTGCTAGAGCGCCTGGTAGACACCGGGCAAGCAGTAAAACGCGGCCAACCCCTGATGCGGATAGACCCCACCGACCTCAAGTTGGCCGCACAAGCGCAACAAGAGGCGGTTGCAGCTGCTCGATCGAGGGCACAACAGACCGCACAAGATGAAGCTCGCTACCGGGACCTGCGGGGTACCGGTGCGATTTCCGCCTCGGCATACGACCAGATCAAGGCTGCTGCGGATGCTGCAAAAGCCCAGTTAAGCGCCGCCGAAGCACAAGCCAATGTCGCCAGCAATGCAAGCCGCTACTCGGTACTGGTAGCGGATGGGGATGGGGTAGTCATGGAAACGCTGGCAGAACCCGGACAGGTCGTCAATGCTGGACAGGTCGTAGTGCGACTAGCGCACGCCGGGCATCGTGAAGCCATCATTCAACTACCAGAGACGCTGCGCCCAATAGTTGGCTCCTCGGGGCAAGCAACACTATTCGGCAAAGAAGACGTGAGCGTGCCCGCCAAACTCCGTCAGCTTTCCAGTTCCGCAGACCGGCTTACCCGGACATATGAAGCACGATATGTGCTGGATGACAAATTAGCTCAAGCCCCATTAGGTGCCACGGTAACGATCCGGATTCCGGATGGACATACTGCTTCTGCAGCTAACAGCAGTTTGCAGGTTCCAATTGGTGCCCTGTACGACTCGGGTAAGGGACCTGGCGTATGGGTAGTGAATGGTAAACCGGCAAAAGTCTCCTGGAGACCAGTCACCCTCCTGCAAGTAAGCGACGACGGTGCGCGTATCGCCGGGCAGATCAAGCAAGGTGACCGGGTCGTCGCGCTCGGCGCACACCTGCTACGAGAGGGTGAGCTAGTACAGATAGCAGGCCAGGCCGACGCTACCGCCACAGAAGGAGTCAAGCCGTGAGCGCAAGTCGTTTCAACCTGTCAGCGCTGGCTGTTCGCGAACGAGCGGTTACGTTATTCCTGATTCTGTTGATCTCAGTGGCAGGAATGATCTCCTTCCTCAAACTGGGACGCGCTGAGGATCCATCATTCACCATCAAGGTAATGACCATCGTTACTGCTTGGCCCGGCGCTACTGCCCAAGAGATGCAAGACCAGGTGGCAGAGAAGATCGAGAAGCGCCTGCAGGAGTTGCGCTGGTATGACCGTAGCGAGACTTATACTCGCCCCGGCTTAGCATTCACCACACTGACCCTGCTGGACAGTACACCGCCGTCAGAAGTGCAAGACGAGTTCTACCAAGCACGCAAAAAGGTCGGAGACGAGGTACGGAATCTGCCACCAGGCGTAATCGGGCCGTTTCTCAACGATGAGTACGCAGATGTGACTTTTGCCTTATTTGCACTGAAAGCCAAGGGCGAACCACAGCGCCTACTCGTTCGCGACGCGGAAACACTGCGCCAGCGCCTACTGCACGTGCCGGGGGTTAAAAAGGTCAATATCGTTGGCGAGCAGGCCGAGCGCATCTACGTCGAGTTTTCGCATGAGCGCTTAGCCACGCTAGGCATTAACCCGCAAGACGTATTCGCCGCGCTGAATAGCCAGAATGCCCTGACGCCCGCAGGCTCGGTGGAAACCAAGGGGCCGGAGGTATTCATCCGCCTGGATGGCGCGTTTGACCAGATACAGAAAATCCGCGACACGCCTGTCGTAGCACAGGGGCGCACACTGAAGCTATCAGACGTTGCCACAGTGAAGCGTGGCTATGAGGACCCTGCGACGTTCATGGTACGCAATGGTGGCGAATCTGCACTGTTGCTGGGGGTCGTCATGCGCGACGGCTGGAATGGCCTGGACCTTGGCAAGGCGCTGGACAGTGAGGTACGTGCAATCAACGCCGAGCAGCCACTGGGCATGAGCCTAAGCAAAGTCACAGACCAAGCGGTCAACATCAGCTCTGCTGTTGATGAGTTCATGATCAAGTTCTTCGCCGCGGTGCTGGTCGTCATGCTGGTGAGCTTTGTCAGCATGGGATGGCGCGTAGGCATAGTGGTGGCGGCAGCCGTGCCACTGACTCTGGCCGTTGTCTTTGCCATCATGCTGGCCACTGGCAAGAACTTCGACCGCATCACACTGGGGTCTCTGATCCTGGCACTAGGTCTTCTGGTAGACGACGCCATCATCGCTATTGAAATGATGGTGGTAAAGATGGAGGAAGGCTACAGCCGTATTGCGGCTTCTGCCTACGCATGGAGTCATACGGCAGCGCCAATGCTATCTGGCACGCTTGTGACAGCCGTGGGCTTTATGCCTAATGGCTTCGCTCGATCTTCGGCAGGTGAATATACAAGCAATATGTTCTGGATCGTTGGCATCGCACTCATTGCTTCATGGGTAGTTGCCGTGGTCTTCACGCCCTACCTGGGTGTCAAACTGCTGCCCGACGTCCAGAAAGTCGATGGCGGTCACGAAGCGATCTACAACACCCCACGTTACAACCGCTTCCGCCAGTTGCTGGCGCACATCATTGCCAGAAAATGGTTTGTCGCAGGCTCTGTCATCGGTCTGTTTGTACTATCAGTACTGGGTATGGCCGTAGTCAAAAAGCAATTTTTCCCAATTTCCGACCGACCTGAAGTGCTGGTCGAAATACAGATGCCCTACGGGACATCAATCGCCCAGACCAACGTCGCCTCACAGAAGCTAGAAACTTGGCTATCAAAACAAAAGGAAGCCAAAACCGTCACAGCGTATGTTGGCCAAGGTGCACCACGGTTCTATCTGGCCATGGGGCCGGAGCTTCCAGATCCCTCGTTTGCCAAGATCGTGGTGCGAACAGAAAACCAGGATGAGCGCGAAGCGTTGAAACACCGCTTACGGCAGGTCATTTCCGATGGCCTGGCTCCGGAGGCACGTGTACGTGTTACCCAACTCATCTTCGGACCTTATTCGCCCTTCCCTGTCGCATACCGGATCTCCGGGCCCGACCCAGTGGTACTACGCCGAGTGGCATCTGACGTACAAAAAGTCATGGAAGCCAGCCCATTGATGCACACGGTCAATACAGATTGGGGAGTCCGTATCCCGACGCTGCATTTCACCCTGCAACAAGACCGCTTGCAAGCGGTTGGCCTGACTTCCAGCTCGGTAGCACAACAGCTGCAATTCTTGCTGAGTGGCATTCCGGTGACAGTCGTACGTGAAGACATCCGCACGGTACAAGTGATGGTGCGTGCAGCAGGTAGTAACCGACTAGACCCGGAAAAGATCGGTGACTTCACATTGGTAGGTAGCGATGGACAGCGCATTCCTTTATCACATATCGGCGAGATATCAGTTCGCATGGAAGAACCCATCATGCGCCGGCGCGATCGTGTACCGACAATGACTGTTAGGGGTGACATCGGCGAGGGCTTGCAGCCACCAGAAGTCTCAACCGCTATTAGCAAGCAACTCGAGCCGATCATCGCAAATCTTCCAAGTGGTTACCACATCACTGCAGCGGGATCGATCGAAGAGTCGGGCAAGGCTACCGCAGCGATGCTGCCTATCTTCCCGATTATGCTGGCCATCACACTGCTGATCATCATCCTGCAAGTTCGCTCGATGGCGGGCATGGTGATGGTGTTCCTGACCAGCCCGCTAGGTCTGATCGGCGTCGTGCCAACATTGCTCTTATTCAATCAACCGTTCGGCATTAACGCTTTGGTTGGCTTGATTGCTCTATCAGGCATTCTGATGCGCAATACACTTATTTTGATTGGACAGATTAGGGAAAATGAAGAAAGCGGACTAGACCCCTTTAAAGCGGTTATTGAGGCTACGGTCCAGAGAGCACGCCCCGTTATTCTGACAGCCCTGGCGGCAATCCTGGCATTTATTCCATTAACTCACTCAGTATTCTGGGGAACACTCGCCTATACACTGATTGGTGGTACGTTTGCAGGAACGATCTTGACTTTGGTATTTCTCCCAGCCATGTACTCGATCTGGTTCAAAATCAGAACACCATGAAATTTCACTTAATTTTTCATTTTGAATTACAAAGCAGTCAACCGTGCTTTATTTAAAAGGAGAAGTAAAATGAGCAAAAGAGAAGTCATCATCTCCAGCCCTGTACGTACTCCCATTGGTAACTTTGGTGGTGCTCTGAAAGACACACCGGCAGCAATGCTTGGGGCGGCTGCAATTCAACAGACATTGCATCGAACTGGCTTGCGACCAGATGCCATTGATAGTGTTGTGATGGGCAATGTCATTCAAGCAGGCGCCAAAATGAACCCTGCACGTCAAGCCTCAATAGATGCAGGGCTCCCTGTAGGCATACCTGCATATACAGTTAATCGTGTATGTGGTTCTGGCACGCAAGCGATTGTTTCTGCAGCACTAGAAATTCTGGCCGGCTACAGTCACTGCGCCATCGCGGGTGGAATGGAGGGTATGTCTCAAGCCCCATACTTGATCCCGAATGGGCGCTGGGGCTATCGCATGGGTCATGGCCAGATAGTTGATAGTATATTGAACGACGGCCTGAATGATGCTTTCAGCGGTCAGCACTCTGGCTGGCACACCGAAGATTTGGTGACCAAATTCAACATCAGCCGTGAAGCGCAAGATCAATGGGCACTTCGTTCACAGTTACGCTTTTCTGCAGCACAAGCAGCAGGTAAATTTGACGACGAAATAATACCCATTGAGTTGCAAGGGCGAAAAGAAAAAATCATCTTCACAAAAGATGAAACCAATCGTCCAGACACCACAATCGATGGGCTATCACGGCTTAAGCCTGCATTCCGGCCAAATGGCACGATTACAGCAGGTAATGCACCGGGCCTGAATAATGCAGCTTCAGCAATGATCGTTTCAGACCGAGACTTTGCTGAATCGAATGGAATTCAGCCATGGGCACGTATTGCAGCTTTTGCAATCTCTGCCGTTGAGCCAGACATGTTCGGCCTTGGCCCCGTCCCTGCGGTAAAGCTCGCCATGGAGCGCGCCGGATGGACAAGGACCGATGTTGATAGAATTGAAATTAATGAAGCTTTTGCAGCTGTCGCCTTAGTATGCTCAAGCCAGCTTGGCTTTGCGGAAGACATTGTCAATGTGGAAGGTGGGGCAATCGCTCATGGCCATGCAATTGGTGCAACGGGTGCCATATTAACAACGCGCTTGATTCACTCCATGCGCCGCGATAATTTACGCCGAGGCATCGTGACGTTGTGCATAGGCGGTGGCCAAGGTATCGCTCTCGCACTGGAGACACTTTACTAACGCATGCCATACCTTACTTAAATCACAGCATAAAAATCACCCCCCTTTTCTTCATGGTTATTTTTAGCGATATATAAAATCAAAATATCTGCCTCGCACATAATACATAGCGAGGCAGATATTTCTCAAATCACAACATTTCAGATTGATTCACCACCACCAACCCAGTCTGCAGTACACGCTACTCTAAAGACTACAAGTTCAAATCAAAATACTCCATTACCCAACACCTTGCACTGAGCAACATCGCAAGATTAAATAAATTCCGATGCTAAAGTAAAGAATTTATTTCGAACTCACACCCAAGCTCGTACGAACGTGCAGACCAGGGTCAAGCGCCAGCTTAACGATAAGATCAGAAAGGCTATTCATTGATACATCATGCCCCCGAAAAGCCTCACCTTTCTGAGTAAGTTGGTAACTGATTGCATTATCACGGGTAAACCAAGCAGGACGTAATATTGTGTAGTCCAATGACGAATCTTCAATGAGTGCTGCTGAATCGCGATATGGATCTAAAATACTCCGATAACGCTCACCAGGAACCTCACCGTAAATCCCCATAGAACTGATAAATATCAGCCTTTTAAGACCAACCTCCTTCATAGCAGCGATGATGGTAGCAGCTTGCGCAGCCATATCACCAGCAAGGTTGGCATAGACAACGTCCTGACCATACATAGCATTTTCTAGCAGGGTTTGATCAAGAACATCGCCCTCAACAATCGACACACGAGCTTTATCAGGGTTAACAAGACGCGTTGAGCGGCGTAAGTACAATGTAAGTGCTACATTTTTGTGTGACAGGAGAAAAGGGATAGTGTTTC
>JAIXTB010000231.1 GCA_027484385.1 Neisseriaceae bacterium
GCCTGAGACCTGGCTATTCAGTGTGGGCGGTTTTGCCGAGCTGACGGTGCTGCTGATCATTCTGGTCATGTTCTGGGGTGTGCAGCGTGACGAGCTGCCGGTCACCGCTTATAACTGGCTGACCTGTGGCCTGGGTTTGTGGCTGGTGAGCGCGGTAGCCGACGTGATGGACGAGCTGGTACAGCAGCCGCGCTGGCTGTCTGCCTTTGGCGAAGACCTGATGCGCGTGTTCGGCATGTCGCTGGTGGCCTGCGGTGTGTTCAGCCTGATGCGCCATGCCCGGCGTGTTCACCAGCAGCTCAATGCCCTGGCGCATACCGACGAGCTGACCGGCTTGTATAACCGCCGTTATTTCAACCAGCTCAGCAAAGCCATGCAGCCGCAGGGTTTGTCGCTGATTTTGCTGGATCTGGACCATTTCAAGTCGGTAAACGATACCTTTGGCCATAGTGTGGGTGACCAGGTGCTGCGCGAGCTGGGGCGCATCTTGAGCCTGCATTGTCCCAAAGGGGGGTATGCCTCGCGCTTGGGGGGCGAAGAGTTTGCCGTGCTAATGCCTGCCACGGAGGACAAGCGCCTGCATGCGCTGGCCGAGCTGGTGCGCCAGGCGGTAGCCGACATGCGTATCGGCCATATCGTGCAGCTCACCACCAGCATCGGCATAGGCCAGCTACGCCGCGGCGAAACGCCAGAGCAGCTGCAGCAGCGCACCGACCGTGCACTGTATCGTGCCAAGGCGCTGGGGCGTAACCGGACCGAGTGGGCAGATTGACGGCACTGCTACAATAACGGCAACCCAATCTGTGGAGGCCGTCATGAGCCTGATCCCCGAAATCAAACCGCAGCAGTCGATCGAACTGCTCAAAGAGCTGCACATCCTTACCCGCGACGGCAAGATCAACCAGGACACCCGCCGCAAACTGAAACAGGTATACCACCTGTACCAGTTCATCGAGCCGCTGATGGCCGACGTGCTGGCGCAAAAAGGCAGTCTGAGCCTGGCCGACCACGGTGCCGGTAAATCCTACCTGGGCTTCATCCTGTACGACCTGTTCCTGAAAGACAAAGCCGACGCCACCGTTTACGGCGTGGAAACACGGCAGGACCTGGTAGACAAATCGGTTGAGCTGGCGGTACGTCTGGGTTTCGATGGCATGCAGTTCCTGAACCTGACCGTCGAGCAGTCCATTACCTCGGACGCGCTACCGGCGCAGGTGGACATTATTACCGCCCTGCACGCCTGCAATACCGCCACCGACGACGCCATTCGCTTTGCGCTGGCCAAAGACGCCCGCTATATCGTGCTGGTGCCGTGCTGCCAGGCCGAAGTGGCCGCCGTACTGCGCCAGAAAAAGAACGAGACCTTCGGCAAAACCCCGCTGTCCGAGCTGTGGCGCCACCCCATCCATACCCGTGAGTTCGGCAGCCAGCTCACCAACGTCTTGCGTTGCCTGCAGCTGGAGGCGCGCGGCTACCAGGTAACGGTAACCGAGCTGGTGGGCTGGGAACATTCGATGAAGAACGAGCTGATCATTGCCAAGAAAGTCGGCGGGGGCAAAAAGGCCGCGCGCGAACGGCAGGAAGCCATCCTGCGCGAGCTGAACCTGGAAGACCTGCGCGAACGCTTCGCCTACTGAGCACTCTGCCATGCTGCCGCGCCGCCTCGATGCCAGCCTGCTGGCCGACCTGTGGTTCTTTCACGCTGTAGCGGCGGCTGGTGGCTTTCGCCGTGCGGCGGCGCAGCTGTCCATCAGCCAGGGCGCCGTTAGCCAGCGCATGTTGCGGCTGGAGGGGCGGCTGGGTCTGGTGCTGATGCAGCGCGGGCCACGCGGTTTTGTGCTGACCGCCGCGGGCGAACAGCTGTACGCCGCCGCGCAGCAGGGTTTTGCTGCGCTGGGCCAGGGCCTGGCGGCGGTGCAGACCGGCACCATCACGCTGCGCCTGGTGGCGCCGCCTTCACTGGCGCTGGGCTGGCTCTTGCCCCGGCTGGGGCAGTTTTCCCGCCGCTATCCGGATATTGCCATCGACCTGCAGGCCGATACCCTGCCGCCGCAGTACCCTGCCGACCCCTTGCAGCTACGGTTGTGCTATCTGCCGCAGCCACCAGAGACGGGCGTGCCGCACTGGCCGGAGTATGGCTTTCCTGTGTTGTCCCCCGCTGCCAGACAAGCCGGCACCGGGTTGGCATTGCTGCACGATGACAGCCCGTGGGGTACCAGTAGCGCCCCGGGCAGCGAATGGGCGCGCTGGTTGGCCGCACACGGCCGCCCGGTGTGTTGTGGCCCGGCAGAGCGGCATTTCAACCAGGCGCAGCTGGCTTATCGCAGCGCCCAGGCGGGCGAGGGGGTGGCACTGGGCCGCCAGCGTTTGGTGGCAGCCGCCTTGCAGGAAGGCAGCCTGTGCCGCTGTGACGACGCCCCGCCGCTACTACTGGGCTATTACGCCCTGTATGGCGGGCAGGGCGACGCGGCGGCGGCGCTGGCCGCCTGGCTGGCTGCCGAGCTGGCGGTTGACCCGGCCGCAGGCAGCTAGCTGACCAGCAGCGGCAGAAACACCTCGTCCGGCAAACCATGGCCGCCGGTGGTCCAGACCAGCGGGATCACTTGCTGCGGCCACTGGCTTGCGGCCAACCTTTGCGCAACAAACCCCGCGGCAGCCGAGGGCTCCAGCCGCAAGCCGTGCTGCTGCCACTGCTGGCGCACCTCGGCCAGCAGGCTGTCGTCGCTGACCGTGACCACCGCGTCCACCAGATGCTGCACCAGGCCGGCCACCGTGGCCGAGGCGCGTGGCACCGCCAGCCCATCGGCCAGCGTGCGGTTATCCAGGCCGATATCGTAAACCGACAGCGCGTCATCGCCGCTGGCCAGCCGCAGCAGGAAGCAGGGCGAGGCGACGGGCTCCACAAACACGCACTGCACCGCGTCGCCGTACAGGCACTTCAGGCCAAATGCCACCCCGCCGGGGGCGCCGCCCACGCCGCAGGGCAAGAACACCCGCAGCGGGCAGGCCGGGGTAGGCTGCAGCCCGGCGGTGTCCAGCTGGGCTTTCAGGTCGTGTGCGGCGGCGGCGTAGCCAAAAAACAGCAATAGCGAGCTTTCGTCATCGATGAAATAAGCCTGCGGGTCCGCTGCGGCCAACAGTCTGGCGCTGGCCACTGCCGCTGCGTAGTCGCCGGCGTGCTCTACCACGCGGGCACCCAGGGCGCGCAGGCGGTCTTTCTTCCACGCCTTGGCGTCGCTGGACATGTGTACTTCCACTTGCAGGCCCAGCGCGCGCGCCATCACGCCCACGCTATACCCCAGGTTGCCGGTACTGCCCACCAGAATGGTATGGCGGGCAAACAGCGCCCGCGCGGTATCGCCGGCCAGTAGCGCGTAGTTACTGCCTTCGGCTAGCAGGCCGGCGCGGCGGGCCAGGGTTTCGGCCTGGCACAGCACCTCGTATACCCCGCCCCGGGCCTTGATGCAGGCGGTAACGGGCAGGGCGTGGTCGGCTTTGACCCACACCGTAGCGCCGGGGCCCGCCTGGGCCAGCAGCGGCGAGTCGATGCGGCCATCGGCCGCCACACTATCGGGAAAGCAGTGTGCCAATAGCGGCGCAAAACGCTGCCAGCGGGCGATAGCGGCGGCGATATCGCCCGCGCCGTAGGGGAGCGTGGCCAGCGCCTGGGCGGCAGGCTGTCTGGCGGGGTTGTGCCACAGAAGTGGATGGCCCTGCAGCAGGGCAGAGGGGAGCAAGGTCGCGGTCATGGTGTCTCCTTTGGCAATAGCCGCAGTGTGTCGCGCGCAGGCCAGCGTGACAAACCAGCATGCCTGTTGCAGCTGATTAGCCAGGCTAATCACTGGGCTGCATGGCACACTTTTCCCCGCTTGCGCCAAGAAGTGATTTATAGCGGCCATGCCGGGCGCACTATGCTGGCAGACATGACAGATCATTTTCGTGCCCCTTTGCCATGACTCACACCCGTTTTGCCGAGCTGTTCCAGTCTTCGCTTGGCAGCCTGCCCCTGTTTGCACTGCAGGCTGCCGCTGCCGTTGGCATGCTGGGCGCCATGCTGGTACTGACACGCAAGCGCGGGCTCGCCATTGCACACCGTGAGGCCTACCTTGGCCTGATCATGGGCCTGGCCATTTATGTGATTGCCTGGTTTGTTTCCGGCTCGATGAAAGGCCCGGTCAAGCTGAACCTGAGTACCGACCTGCTATTGCTCAGTGGTCTGCTGGGGGGCGGGCCTGGTGGCCTGGCCTGTTACCTGCTCCATGCGCTGGCGCGTTACCAGTTTTCCGGCGTAGAGCGCCTGCTGGGCAGCATGGTGGATACGGCTATCCCGGTACTGGCCGGCCTGTTACTGCGGTGCTGGTGTTACCCGGCCCTGCTGGCGGGTTTTCGCTGGCGCATCCTGTTGTACATCTGGTTGGGGCGGGTGGTGGCTACCTATCTGGGGCTACTGTTGGCGTTGCAGGTCACCCCGGTAGCGGCAGACCTGGTAGAGCAGTTTGTGGTGTTGCGGCTACTGGTGTTGCCCTTGTCGCTGGGGATTTTGTATCTGGCGC
>JAIXTB010000036.1 GCA_027484385.1 Neisseriaceae bacterium
CAAGACGCTGGACATGGATGCCGTGGTGCTGGACGAGGTGTTTGCCGGCGATGTCAGCGGCCCCGAGTTTGCCGTGCTGCCAATGTTCGATACCACGGGCAACGAAATTACCCTGGGTCTGGGCGTGAAGATCAACCTGGATCGCAGCCTGCAGCAGCAATTCGAGTTTGGCCTGGCCAACCTGGCCGGCGACGCCGCCACCAAGATTGCCAACTTTACTGCCAGTGGTAGCGCCATTGGCCGCCTGGTACTGCACGCTGACCTGGAAGCCGGCTTGGCGGTAGGCACCAAGAGTGGCGACAACAGCCTGAACCTGCCGGTGCCGACCAACGCCGACCTGTATTTCCGCATCAACCGCTTTGACGCAGGCGCGGCGCTGAATGTTTATGGCCTGCAAGCCAGTGCCAGCCTGCTGGGCGACCTGGCCCAGGTCAAACTGGTGGATAGCGATTTTGCGGTAAAAGCTGCTGCCAAAGTGGTGGTAACCGACCCGGACAATAGCGACGGCAAAGGCCGCATTACGCTGAAAGACCTGGCGGCGCTGTCCGGCCAGGGCAAGACCGTGGGCAGCCTGTTTGCCGTGACCCCGGCCGCATCGCTGGAAGGTAATCTGGTATTTGATGCCAGCCTGGGCGGCGTGGACATGGGCATGTTCGGCAACCCGACGCTGGCGATCCGCTCCGACATCATCAAGGGCAAGCTCACCCCGCAGTATTTCTTTGATGTCAGCATTGACGGCGCGAAAGCCAAGGAAAACCTGAAAGCCATTTTCGATCAGGCGGCCAGCGTGGGCGACTCGCTGGACGGCATGGGGTTCATGTCCAGCCAGCTGCCGTTTGTCGGCGAAAGCCTGGGCGGCATCATGCAAAGCGAAGATGGCCGCAAGCTGGGCGACGTGCTCTCTTTCCGCCGCGTGGTAGACGGCACCAAGTTCTCGGTACTGGACGACTACTACAACAAGACCGGCCCGCATACCTATAGCGGCCTGATCAGCCTGCTGAAAGACTATCTGTCTGCCAGCGGTGACTACAGCGGCTTGCAGTCGCTGTTCCCCAACCAGTATGGCGAAACGCAGGCAGGCCCGTTTACCGTGGGTGGCGGCCTGGAGTTCCAGGGCAGTAACGAGCAGCAGATTGTCGACCTGGGCGGAGCTACCGGTGGCAGCTTCAAGCTCACCTTCAGCCACGACGGCGACGACTACAGTACGGAAGCCATTCTGCACAACGCGTCTGCCGACGCGGTAAAAGCCGCCTTGTTGGCCGCCAAGACCAGCGGCGGCACGGCGCTCAATGGCTTGCTGCTGGATGTGGTGAAGCTGGATGGCCGTTATCAGGTGAGCTTTGCCGGTGTGCTGGCAGGCCGCAATGTGGCGGCCATGCAAGTAGACGGCACCCAGCTGAGCAAGGGTGCCAGCAGTGTCAGCGCCACGGTGCGTACCCAGCGCGAGGGCGCCAGCAAAGAGCTGCGCCTGGACCTGAAGCTGGACCTGAGCAAAACCACCAGCCTGCCGTTCAACCTGGGCACCGGCCTGGACAGCCTGGGCCTGAAACTGAAGGGCAGCGGCGATATCGACCTGACCGGCGAGGTGAAGCTGGATCTGTCGTTCGGCTTTAACTTCGACACCCTGGCCAATGCCGCCAGCGGCAAGCTGTTCATGCAGGCGCGCGAGATGTCGGCCAAGGCCAGCGCCAGCATGCAGAACTTCAACGCGGGGGTATCGCTAGGGGTGCTGGATGGCCAGATAGACAACGGCACCATGAAGTTCGAGGCCAACGCCAATGTCGGCCTATCGTCACAGGCCGGCAATGCCGACCGTAACGGCGAGCGCGTGATGCTGGGTGATGTGGGCAAGCTGGGCGACCACGTCAATGCCAAGGCCGACGTGTACGCCGTGGCCGACCTGCCGATCAAGGCCAACCTGTTTGGTGGAGACCTCACCAAGCTGACCGGCGGGGCCAACCCGAAAGTGGTGGTGGAGTGGGGTACCGAAGCCACCCCGCTGGCGCTGGAGGACATCAAGACCGCCAAGCCGGTTATCCGCAAGGAAAACTTCACCAACCTGGCCAGCCTGTCCAATATGACACCGGCGCAGATGGTGCAGCTGCTGGCCAATGTGGGCGATTTCCTCAACCAGTTCCGCGACTCGGACCTGTTCGACATCAAGGTGCCGTTCAGTGGTGCCGACCTGGGCGATGTATTCGACTTTGGCTACGGCTGGACCAAGGTGCTGAACGAGCGCCTGCAGGGCATCACCGCGATGGACCTGACTGCCAATAAAGCCATTTCGCCGGTACTGGCCGACGACGTGGCGTTTGACCTGGTGCTGCAACGCCCGGGCGATACGGTGCCAAGCAAGTACACCGTGACCGTGAAGGCGGCAGAAACGGCCGGCTTCAAGAGCATTAACGAGCTGGCAGAGCTGATCAACGGCAAAGTGGCCGAGGTAATGAACGGCGCGCTGAAGCTGAACAACAGCCTGCCGGTATGGGTGACCGAAGGCCAGAGCAATAGCAGCACGCAGGGCAGCCAGCAAAGCGCTAACGGCGATGCGGCCAAGGTGACCCAGCTGCAGCAGGGCGGCCAGGCCGATAACGCGGTGCTGTTGCTGGATATCGGCACCGCCAATGGCACGCTCACGCTGAAAAACGTGGGTAACGCCACCACGGCTAGCGTCGTGCTGGGCGCTGCAGACAGTGACGCCACCATCGCCAGCAAGCTGCAGGCTGGCGTTGCTACGGTATTTGGCACCCATGCGGCCAACTTGAAAGTGACGGGCAGCCGCGCCGATGGTTTCCGCATCGAGTTTATCGGCAGCCTGGCCGGCAAGGCCTTCATGGCCAAGGAAAGCGTGGCCGGCCTGGTGGTGACAGCGGGTAGCAGCAGCTTCCTGTTCAAGCCGGGCATGCGCGAAGGCCAGGTCAATTTTGCGGCGACCAACGGGGGCGTCGCCACGAGCTTCTCTTTGCTGGCAGACAAGAGTCTTGCTGCGCTGCAAAGCGATATCCAGCAGGCGGTTGCTACGGCCACCAATATCAATGCCAGCAAGATCACGGTAAGCGGCGACCGCAGCAATGGTTTCCGCATCACCTTCGCCGATACGGTTCCGGCGCAGCTGGCAGCCAGCATGGAGGTTGGCGGCGTCAACGCCATGTCGGTCAGCTTTGTGGCCCCGGCTAACGCTACGGCAGCGGTGAGCGAAACGCTATCGCATAGCGTGGGGGTAAGCGAGGTCAAAGTGCTGGCCTTTACCGGCTACGAGCGCGGCACCTTCGAGCTGGAGCTGTACGGCAAGAAAACCGGCCCCATCCGTTACCTGAACAACGCGGTAGACGCCCAGGCGCTGGCGATCCAGCAAGCGCTGGAAGGCATCGTGGGCAAGGGTAATGTGGAGGTGACCTTCCCGCAGAAAGACCCGCTGGACGCCAGCGGCAAGAAAACCAACTACGGCTCGGCGCCCAAGTTCAAGATTACCTTCAAGGGTAGCTACGCCCAGCAGAACATCCCGGATATGACCGTCTACTTTGGCGGCCTGAAAGCGGGCAGCTACGTGCCGGCAGGGGACGTGCGCGGCGTAGAGCTGATCGAGTTCAAACCGGGCGTGAACAAGCGTGGCGAGGTGCAAACCGTGGCCGTGAGCGCGGCGGCCACCACGCCGGCCAGCTTTACCCTGTCGTTTACGCACGATGGCAAGACCTACACCACCGGCACGCTCAACAGCAATATGGGCTCGGGCGATATCCGCAGCCAGCTGTTGGCCGCTACCGCCTCAGGCGGTGCCAAGCTGGGTGATATCAAGGGTATCGAGCTGGGCGTATCGCTGGCCGAGCGCGGTGCCTGGAAAGTGAGCTTTGGCGGTAGCCTGGCCGGTGTCGAGCTGGCCGAGCTGCAGGTCGGCAACCTGGCCAATACCGTGAACCCCACCGTGACCCTGACCTCGGTACAGGAAGGCCGCTTCCGCAGCGAAGTGCAGCAGGTCGTGCTGGCTGCCTCCAGCGGCCTGATGCGCGTGCAGCTGGGCGAGGGTGCGCTGTCGGCCACCTTCCCGGCGCTGGCCACTGCCAAAGAACTGCAAGCCATTCTGGAAGCCATGCCGGATATCGGTAGCGGCAATGTGGTGGTAAGCGGCAGCCCGCAAAAATGGACCATCAGCTTCCAGGGCCGCCTGTCCGGCCGTGATGTTCCCGAGCTGGTATTCAGCCCGGTGCAGGAGCTGGCCTTGCAAGCCGCCGCCAGTGGCAGCACCAGCTTCAGCGTGAAACTGGCCGGCAGCACCGCGGCCAGCAAAACCGTCACCATTACCGGCTTCGATGACGAGCAGGTGCGTGCCGCGCTGCAAGATGCGCTGGCTAGCCTGGACGGTGTGGGGGCGGGCAATGTCAGCGTTGCCGGCCAGGACGGCCAGTGGCTGATTACCTTCACCGGCGAGCTGGCCGGCCAGGTGGTGGCCGGCGTGGAACTTACCCGCACCGTAGACACCACGGTAGAAAAGGTAAAAGCCAAAGCCGTATCGGCGGCCATGCTGCAGGTCAGCGCCATCGAGCCGCAGCTGAAAGCCGGCGGTATCACCTGGGGCAAGCTGCAGTTCAAGCCGGTGAATGTGGACGATTTTGCGTACTTTGCCATTCGGCCCTCTGCTGGTGTGTCTATCGATGTGGTTACCCCTGGCACCGCCCAGGTGGCCGAGGTGCAGCGCCTGCGCATTGTGAATGCGGCCATGGGCGCTGCATCGCAGTTCGAGCTGCAGTTCACCGACAAGGCGGGCAAGAAAGCCGAGATCAACGGCCTGGCGGTGGATATCAGCGCCAGCCAGCTGCAAGAGCGCATCAATACCGCCTTCACCAATGCCGGCATCGACGGCAGCGTGACCGTAGCCGTGTCGGTGATGAACGAGCCGGTAGGCACCCGCGTGCCTGAAGGCACCCGTGCGTTTGACATTACCTTTGCCGGCAAGCTGGCCACGGGCGACCAGCCTGCCTTTACCACCACCTACCAGAGCCTGCGCGCCAAGCCCGGCGCCCAGATGGTGGCCTACAGCCTGCAACAGGGCGCAGCGGCTACCGCCACCAGCGTGGCCAAAAACGAAGTGCAGCGCCTCACCATCAGCAACGCGGTAGGCGGCACCTACGGCTTTGCCCAGCGTGTGGGCAGCGAGTACTACACGCTGAACGAGCCGTTTGCCTACGGCGCCAGCGCTGCGCAGCAAGAGACCGAGCTGAAAAAAGCCGGCCTGGATGATGCCGCCATCGCGGCACTGAAAGAAGGCAAAACCGCCGAAGAAGCGCTGGCTATCCGCCAGGCCAAGCTGATCGAGCTGTGCCTGCGCAAAGCCTTTGCAACCGGGCCGAAAGCCATTGCCGGTGCCGATGTTACCGTGACGGCTGTGGCCGGCCTGCCGGATACCTTTGATATCGTTTACGGTGGCAGCCTGGCCGGTGAAGACCTGCCCACGCTGCTGCTGAACAGCAGCCAGCTCAAGAGCGCGGCACAAGCTGCCGGTGACAAAGGCTACGCCGGGGTAGACCTGCTGGGCCTGGACGTACTGGGACAGGAAGCGCGCACGCAGAGCGGGCCGAAGTTCAATACCCTGGAAGAGTTTGCCGCCGTGCTGCAAGACGCGGTCAACGAGCTGTTGCCCAAGGGTGAAACCTTCAATGTGACAGCCCGCTTTGACGCTCAGGCCATGGACTTCATGTTCGACCTGCGCTTTACCCCGGCGATGCCGCAGCAGCTGGTACCGCTGGACTTCGGCTTTGATTTGGCACCGGTGGGGGATTTCAGCGCCAAGGGCAACCTGGTGCTGAATGCTGGTATCGACTTTGTCACCACCATCGGCCTGGACTTCAACCGCCCGGACAACTTCAGCGCGGTAGGCGGCACGGTGAACAAAGCCGAGCTGGTGGCCAATGCCAGCGCCGGCGTGGCCAACGTTGGCCGCGTACTGTTCAACCAGGCGGCAGCGTACAACGCTACCTCCAACCCGGCTATCGATGCCAGATTCACCATGGATATCGACGGCGAGCGTTACGAGCTGACGCTGGACGCCGCCCGTCAGGCCGACAACAACAGCGTGGAAGACCTGCTGGCAGACCTGAACGCCGTGCTGGAGGCCACCGCAGTCAAGGCCAATGGCAAGCTGGCCCTGGTGAACTACAGCAAACTGGGCCAGGCCGCCCGCTTTAGCCTGGTAGAGGTGGCGGGCAAGAAGCAGCTGCAGCTGAGCCTGTCGGGCACCGGCCTGCAGGAAGTCACGCTGTCCGGCCAGGCCGTCAGCGTGACCGTGGATGGCCAGACCCGTAGCATCAATGCCGCCACCACTGTGCTGGGCCTGAGCGGCAGCCAGAAAATGGCCGCCGTCAACGTGGACATGCCCGCCAATGGCAAGCTGTCGGCCAATACCACCTTCGATCTGATCATCAACGGTGCCGACGACAAGGCATCCGATGGCATGACTGCCACCGGCGAAGACAACGCCATCAACGTGGCGATCAACCAGTCTGCCTTTGCCGACAACACCACACCGGAACACCTGGCGGCCGATATCCAGGCCGCACTGGACGCCATCACCACACTGGGCCCGCTGGAAGGCAAAGTGCAGGCCAACGGGCAGGCCATCAGCAACCTGGGCCAGGTGCTGAAGGTAAAAGTGCTGACCCAGGGCCAGGGCAAGGTGCTGGCGTTTGTTACCCAGGGCCAGGTCATCAGTACCCTGAGCTTCCGCGTGGCGGATACCGACCCGTTGGTACAGCAGCTGGGTATCCAGCCTGGCGTGACCTACAAGGCGCGCGGCGTGTCGCTGTTCCTGC
>JAIXTB010000148.1 GCA_027484385.1 Neisseriaceae bacterium
ATGTGCTGATCAACGGCCAGCGCGCGCCGGTGGTGGGCAAAGTCTCGATGAACACCACCATGGTAGACGTTACCGATGTTCCCGGCGTGAAGCCGGGCGACGAAGTGGTGCTGTTCGGCAAACAGGGCAACGCCGAAATCACCCAGACCGAAATGGAAGACATCAACGGTGCCCTGCTGGCCGACCTGTACACCGTATGGGGCAACAGCAACCCGCGCCGGCTGAAATAAGCGCCTAGTCATTACACCAGGCTACGGCAGGCGGCCACTGCGTTACACTGGCCGCCTGCCCTGACTGCCTGTCCATCGCCATGACCGCACCTGCCCTGCTGCTACACCGTTTTCACAGCCCACTGGGGCCCATGTTTGTCTGCGCCAGCGAACAGGGCGTATGCCTGCTGGAGTTTGCCGTCAGCCAGCGCAACGAGCGCGAGTTTGCCGAGCTGCAGCGCCTGCTGGGTAGCCGCATTCTGGCCGGAGAAAACGGCCACACCCGGCAGGCCGAGCATGAAATCGGCGAATACTTTGCCGGCACGCGGCAGCAATTCGGCGTGGCGCTACACCTGCCCGGCACCGCCTTCCAGCAGCAAGTGTGGCAAGCACTGCAAACCATCCCCTATGGCGACACCACCAGCTACCAGCAACAGGCCGACCGCCTGGGCAAGCCCGCCGCCATCCGCGCCGTGGCCGGCGCCAACGGTGCCAACCGCGTGGCCATCATCGTGCCCTGCCACCGTGTTATCGGCAAAGACGGCAGCCTCACCGGCTACGGCGGCGGCCTGCAGCGCAAGGCCTGGCTGCTGGCGCACGAGCAACGCAGCCGCTTTGGCGACACCCAACCGCAGCTGTTCTGAGCCTGCGGCCAACGTTGGCTGCCACCCCGATACGGACGCCCTGACTAACGGAGCCATGCACATGATCAAGCAAGTAGGCGACACCCTGATCCAGCCGGTGCATACCGCGCGCTGCCACTGCGGCGGCGTGGTGCTGGCGCTGACGCTGCCCAACGGCATTGAACGCCCGCGCCGCTGCGATTGCTCGATCTGCCGCCGCAAGGGCGCCATCGTAGCGTCGGTAAAACTGGACGGCATCCGCATCGAGCAAGGCGCCGAGCTGCTGCGGCTATACCAGTTCAACACCCACACCGCCAAGCACTACTTCTGCTCGGTATGCGGCATCTACACCCACCACCAGCGCCGCTCGCACCCGGACGAATACGGCTACAACGTCGGCTGCCTGGACGGGGTGAACCCCTATCTGCTGGGCGATATCCCGGTAAACGACGGCGTCAATCACCCTGCCGACCGCCAGGGCTAGGCCTGCGGCCAACGTTGGCCGCAACCAGGCTGGTTACATGACAACGCCGCCCCGAAGGGCGGCGTTTTACTGGCGGCAACTACCTAGCCCTGGCCGGGCAGCACCAGCTCAAGCCGGCGGCAGCAGGCCGTCGGCGCGGAACATGGTCTTGATGCCGCGGATGGCCTGGCGGATGCGGCTTTCGTTTTCGATCAGCGCAAAGCGCACGTACTCGTCGCCGTAGTCGCCAAACCCCACGCCGGGCGATACCGATACCTTGGCCTTGTCCAGCAGCAGGTTGGCAAAGGCCAGCGAGCCCAGTGCGCGGTAGTGCTCGGGAATACGCGCCCAGATGTACATCGACGCCTTGGGCAGGTCCACCTGCCAGCCCGCTTCCATCAGCCCCTTGTACAGCACGTCGCGGCGCTTCTGGTAGGTGGCGGCGATGTCGCGCACGCACTGCTGGTTGCCTTCCAGCGCGGCGATGGCGGCAATCTGCAAGGGGGTGAAGGTGCCGTAATCGTGATAGCTCTTGATGCGCGCCAGCGCGGCCACCAGGTCGGGGTTGCCCACCATGAACCCGATGCGCCAGCCGGCCATGTTGTAGCTCTTGGACAGGGTAAAGAACTCCACCGCAATGTCCTTGGCGCCCGGCACCTGCATGATGGACGGCGCCTTCCAGCCGTCGAACACGATGTCGGCGTAGGCCAGGTCGTGCACCACAAAGATGTCGTGCTTCTTGGCCAGTGCGATCACGCGTTCGAAGAAATCCAGCTCCACGCACTGCGCGGTGGGGTTGGACGGAAAGCCGATCACGATCATCTTGGGCTTGGGGTAGCTGCCACGAATGGTTTTTTCCAGCTCGGCAAAAAAGTCCACGTCCGGTGCCATCGGCACGCTGCGAATGTCGGCACCGGCAATCACCGCACCATAGATATGGATGGGGTAGCTCGGGTCCGGCACCAGCACGGTGTCGCCGCGGTCCAGCGTGGCCAGCATCAGGTGTGCCAGGCCTTCCTTGGAGCCGATGGTGACGATAGCCTCGCTGTCCGGGTCGATATCCACCGCGTAGCGCTGCTGGTACCAGCGCGCAATGGCGCGGCGCAGGCGCGGAATGCCCTTGGACGCCGAGTAGCCGTGGGTATCAGGCCGCTGCGCGGCTTCGGTGAGCTTGGCCACGATGTGCGGCGGCGTGGCACCGTCCGGGTTGCCCATACTCATGTCGACGATATCGTCGCCACGGCGGCGGGCGGCCATTTTGCGTTCGGCGGTGATGTTGAAAACGTAAGGGGGGAGACGATCGATGCGCGCAAAGCGGCGCTTGCCGGTAGACGACATGGGAAACCTTTCAACGTAAGCGCCCGGAACCGTCCGAGCGACGCTCCCCCGACACAGGGGATGGTTCATCGTAAGCGGCCGGCATGGTGGCTGTCCAGCCGGTGCCCGCATAAAAAAAGCGGCCCGAAGGCCGCGCAAGCAACGTACAACACAACAACCAACATCACGGTACAACAGAGAAACTCAGGCCACCTCGTGGCCGCGCGCCGCTTGCAGCAGGGCAAACCACTGCTGGCGGCTGAGCTTGAGGCGACAGGCCGCTGCCGCGTCGTCCAGCGAGGCCAGGCGGCGCGAGCCGATGATGGGCAGCGGCTTGCACGGGTGCTGCAGCAGCCACGCCAGCGCCACGGTGGCCACGCTGACATCCAGCTCGCCAGCCAGCTGTTGCAAAGCCGCGTGTAGCGCAGGGTTGGCCGCAGCGTCCAGCACGCGGCCGCCGGCCAGCGGTGACCACAGCATGGGGCGCACCCGCAGCTGCTGGCACTGGTCAAACGTGCCATCGAACAGCGGGTCCAGGTGCAGCAGCGAGGCCTCTACCTGGTTGGTCACCAGCGGCACACGGCTGGCCAGCAGCGCGTATTGCGACGGTGTGAAATTGGACACGCCAAAGTGGCGCACCTTGCCGGCCTGTTGCAGGCGCTGGAAGGTGTCGGCCACCTCGTCGGCGTCCAGCAGCGGGTCGGGGCGGTGGATCAGCAGCAGGTCGAGGTAATCGGTACCCAGGTGGCGCAGCGAGGCCTCGACACTGGCGGTGATGTGCCCTGCCGAGGTGTCGTAGTGCTTGACCTGCCAGCCGCGCTCGGCGATGGGCGGCTTGATGCCGCACTTGCTCACCAGCTGCAGTTCATCGCGGCGTGAGGGGTGGGCCTTCAGCCAGCGGCCGAACAGCGCTTCACAGGTGAAGCCGCCGTACAGATCCGCGTGGTCGAAAGTGCTGATGCCCAGCGCCAGGGCGTGCTCCACCCAGGCAGCCAGCGCGGCGTCGTCAAATCCCCATTCGTCCAGACGCCAGACGCCGGCCGCTACCGGTGACAGCAGCGGCCCCGATGCGGCCAACCTTTGCGTGCCAAGCGCGGTCATTACACGATCCGCGCTTCGGTTTTGGGGTCGAACAGCACGGCCTTGGACACGTCGAACACCAGGTCCATGCTCTGCCCCGGGCGCTTGGCCTCGGTGGGGTGGGTACGGCAGCACACTTTGGTGTTGTTCAGCGACACGAACACCAGGGTGTCCGGGCCGGTGGGCTCGATCACGTCGATGTGGCAGCTCATCACTGGCAGGCCTTCGCGGTGCGCAGTGCGGGCGTCGGTGATCTGCTCCGGGCGGATGCCGAAGATCACTTCCTGGCCGACAAACTTGGCCAGCTTGGCCTTGTCGTGCGGCAGCGGCAGCACCACGCAGCCTTTGTCGTCGCAGATCTTCACGCCGATGTCGCTGCCGGTCTGGATGACAGTGGCCGGAATGAAGTTCATCGACGGCGAGCCGATGAAGCTGGCCACAAACAGGTTGGCCGGGTTGTCGTAGATGTCCTGCGGGCTGCCAAACTGCTGCACGATGCCGTCTTTCATCACCGCGATCTTGTCGCCCAGCGTCATGGCCTCGATCTGGTCGTGGGTCACGTACACGATGGTGGACTTCAGGCGCTGGTGCATCAGCTTGATTTCGGTCCGCATCTCTACGCGCAGCTTGGCGTCCAGGTTGGACAGCGGCTCGTCGAACAGGAAGATGGACGGGTTACGGGCCAGGGCGCGGCCCATGGCCACACGCTGACGCTGGCCACCGGACATCTGGCCAGGCTTGCGGTCCAGCAGGTGGGTAATCTGCAGCATCTCGGCGACACGGTTCACCGTGGCGTCGATCTCTGCCTGCGCCACCTTGCGGATTTCCAGGCCAAAGCTGATGTTCTGGCGCACGGTCATCGACGGGTACAGCGCGTAGCTCTGGAACACCATGGCGATGTCGCGGTCTTTGGGCGACAGGTCGTTCACGCGTTTGCCGCCGATCTCGATATCGCCGCTACTGATGTCGTCCAGGCCGGCGATCATGTTCAGCAGCGTGGATTTACCGCAGCCGGACGGGCCGACCAGAATCAGGAACTGGCCATCTTCGATGGCGATATCGATGCCCTTGAGCACGTCGGTGCCGTTGGCGTAAGTCTTGTACACATTGTTGATGGAAAGAGCGGCCATCGCATTAACCTTTCACGGCACCGGCTGTCAGGCCACGCACGAAATAGCGGCCAGCAACCATGTAAACAAACAGAGTCGGCAGCGCAGCAATAATGGCTGCGGCCATGTCCACGTTGTATTCCTTCACCCCGGTAGAGGTGTTCACCAGATTGTTCAGCGCCACGGTAATGGGCTGGGCTTCGCCGCTGGCGAATACCACACCGAACAGGAAGTCGTTCCAGATCTGGGTGAACTGCCAGATGATGCACACCACGAAAATCGGGCCGGAGATCGGCAGCAGGATACGGAAGAAAATCGTCCAGAAGCCGGCACCATCGATACGGGCGGCTTTCACCAGCTCGTCCGGTACGGTGATGTAAAAGTTACGGAAGAACAGCGTGGTAAACGCGGTGCCGTACACCACGTGCACCAGCACCAGGCCGGTGGTGGTGTTGGCGATACCCAGCATGCCCAGTACCTGTGCCATCGGCAGCAGCACGACCTGGAAGGGGATAAAGCAGCCGACCAGCAGCATGGTGAACAGCGCGTCAGAGCCGCGGAAGCGCCACATCGACACCACGTAGCCGTTGACGGCCCCCAGGATGGTGGAGATGGCCACTGCCGGCAGTGTCATCTTGATGGAGTTCCAGAAGAAGCCCTGCATGCCGTTACATTCCACCCCGGTGCAGGCCTCGGCCCAGGCTTTCACCCACGCCCCGCCCTGCCAGGCTTGCGGCAGCGACAGCATGTTACCGGCGCGGATATCGTCCAGGCTCTTGAACGAGGTGGTCAGCATCACGTACAGCGGCAGCAGGTAGTAGATGGCCATCAGGAGCAGCGCGGCGTACACCAGCGCGCGGCCAACGGTGAGGTTCTTAAACACGTTTGGCACTCCTTGTTTCCATATACATCAGCGGCACCAGCACGGCGACGATGGTGAACAGCATCATCATGGCCGATGCGGCACCCTGGCCCAGCTGGCCACGGGTAAAGGCAAACTGGTACATGAAGATGGCGGGGACGTCGGACGAGGTACCGGGGCCGCCACCGGTCAGCGCCATCACCAGGTCGAAGCTCTTGATGGCAATGTGCGACAGGATCAGCAGCACGCTGAAGAACACCGGGCGCAGGCTAGGAATCAGGATGCGGCGGTAGATGGTAGGCAGGCTGGCACCGTCTACTTGGGCAGCTTTGATGATGGAGTCGTCAATGCCGCGCAGGCCGGCCAGGAACAGCGCCATCACAAAGCCCGAGCTTTGCCATACACCGGCAATCACCACGGTGTAGATGGACATGTCGGGGTTCACCAGCCAGTCGAAAGTAAAGTTGGCAAAACCCAGGTCGTTCATCACCTTTTGCAGGCCCATGTCCGGGTTCAGCATCCATTTCCACGCGGTACCGGTCACCACGAAGGACAGCGCCATCGGGTACAGGTAAATGGTGCGCAGGGCGCCTTCGGCGCGGATCTTCTGGTCTAGCAGCACCGCCATCAGCAGGCCCACCAGCAGGCAGAACAGAATGAACAGGCTGCCAAAAATGCCCAGGTTGGCCGCAGCGGTCCACCAGCGCTCGTTTTCGAACAGCGCTTGGTACTGCAGCAGGCCTGCCCAGTCGTAACGCGGCATCAGGCGGGATTCGGTAAAAGATAGCCACCCCGTCCAGGCAATGAAGCCGTAGACGAAGATCAGGCTGGCGGCCAGCGTAGGCGACAGTACCAGCTTGGGTAGCCAGCGGTCGGCCAGCGCGCTGAGGCGGCCTTGAGAGGGGGAGGCAGACATGTGTGTTCCTTGCTGTCTCGGTCGGTAAATACGCGCCCTGCCCGGCAGTTGGCCGCAGACAACCCTGCCGCAGGGTGCAGCATGGTGGCAAAACGGCTAGGGGGCAGAAACAGGCCGGGGCTGCCGGCCTGTGCGCAACATCAGGCAACCGCCCTGCTGCCAGGCAGCAGGGACAGGGTGCTTAGCGTACGGCGCCGGCTTTGGCCAGACGCTCGGTCGCTTGTGCAGGGGTCATGCTGGAGTTCATGAACTGCGAGATCACGTCCACCATGGCACCTTCGGTAGCGGAAGGCATGGCCATCTTGTGCGCAAAGCTTGGCACCAGCTTGTTGCTCTTGGCCGCAGCGTTCATGTCGAAGCTGGATTTCTTGGCGCAGGCGTCAAACTTGGCCATCGGGGTGTCCAGACGTGCCGGGATGGAGCCTTTGTTCAGGTTGAATACTTCCTGGAACGACGGGCTCATGATGGTGGCAGCCAGGTCAGCCTGGGCTTTTACCGCAGCAGGGGATTTCTGCTGGAACATGGCCATGGAGTCGATGTTGAAAGTAAAGGCGTTCTGGGTGCCTGGTGCGTCGGTACAGATAAAGTCTTTACCCGGTACCTTGCCAGCGGCAGTGAATTCGCCTTTTGCCCAGTCGCCCATGAACTGCATACCAGCCTTGCCGTTGATGACCATGGCGGTAGCCAGGTTCCAGTCGCGGCCTGCGGCGCCTTTATCGATGTAGGTCTTGATCTTGGCCATGGTCTCGAACACCTTCACGGTGGTCGGGCCGGCCAGGGTCGCTTTGTCCAGCTTGACGAAGGCTTTGTTGTAGTAATCGGCACCGCCCACACCCAGGGCTACCGATTCAAACAGGGTGGCATCCTGCCAAGGCTGGCCACCATGGGCTACCGGCTGGATACCGGCTTTTTGCAGCTTGTCAGCGGCAGCAAAGAATTCCGGCCAGGTTTTCGGCACGGTCGCACCGGCTTTCTTGAAGGCTTCCGGGTTCACCCACAGCCAGTTCACGCGGTGTACGTTTACCGGGGCAGCAACGTATTTGCCTTTGTACTTCATCACATTGCTCACTACCACGGGCAGCTGCTTGTCCCAGTTGCCCGCTTTGGCCACGGCATCGATATCAGCCAGTACGCCTTCAGCACCCCATTCCTGGATCGCCGGGCCCTTGATCTGGGCGGCAGTCGGCGGGTTACCGGATACCACACGGGTTTTCAGCGCGGTCATGGCATTGTCGCCACCACCACCGGCTACCGCGAAATCTTTCCAGGCGTGACCTTTGGCGGTCATCATTTTTTTCAGCTCGGCGGCCGATTTGGCTTCGCCACCGGAAGTCCACCAGTGCAGCACTTCCACGTCGCCGGCAAACGCGGCAGCAGGCAACAGGGTAGCGGCCATAACGGCCATAGTCAGGCTTTTCAGCTTCATGTTCATCTCCATGATTGTGATGCGTCTTTCCGCCTTGCCGGCCAGGCCTGGCGGCGGATTATTGGCTTAACCGCGGGCGCTGTTCTCCCCAGCGCCTTGGCAGTTGGCTGAACTATAGCTGCAAGACGTAAGAATTGTGTAAGTTTTGAGTGCAGTAGTTGTAAGTTTTGCACCAACCCGGCACGCAGGGCAGCATGACATTCAGGCAAATCAAGCAGATAGGCGGCTGGGCGCGTTTATTGCGGCGCACCATGGCGGCACATCTAGTGTGTCAACTACACGACGCCAGTCTAGGCGCTGGTGCTATGTCTGTTGAGGGCTGCGGCGGGTGGCTGACGCATGCAGCGCCAGGTAACGTGTCCGCCGCAGTGCGGTTCGCTGCCCGGGCACGTCGACACCGCGCAGCGGCGGCAACACCCGGCAACGCAAGACTGGTTCGGCCACGCATCATCAGCAACGTTGGCTGCATCAGCGCAGCCAAAAGACATGGAACAGGCGCCAACTAGGCCGGTAGTAGCGCCAACTGCAAGCTGGCACTCAGCCCGCCACCCGGGGTATCGGTCAGCAGCAGCTGGCTGCCGTGGCGGCGGGCAATCTCCTGCACAATGGCCAGGCCCAAACCACAGCCTTTGCCTTTGCCCTCGGCACTACCGCGATAAAAGCGCTCGAATACGCGCTCGCGCTCGGCCACGGGGATGCCGGGGCCGTTATCCTGCACAGCCAGGTACACGCTGTGCCCACGGCGCTGCAGCAGCACGGTGACCTCGCCCCCGGCCGGGGTGTACTGGATGGCGTTGTCCAGCAGGTTGGCCAGCAGTTCGCGCAGCAAGCCCGCGTGGCCGCGTATCGTCATGCTGCCGGCCTCGGCCTCCAGCCCCAGGTCGATACGCGCACTCAGCGCACGGGGCACGGCTTCGGTGGTGACGTCGCGCACCAGCGCGGCAAAATCCAGCGCTTGCAGGGTCAGGCCGGCTTCGGGCTCGGCACGAGCCAGGGCCAGCAGCTGGTTCACCAGCCGGATGGCGCGCGCCACGCTGGTTTCTACCTGTACCAGCTGCCGCCCCAACAACGGCATGTCAGGCTGGGCTTCGCGCAGCTCGGCACGTACCAGCTCGGTTTGCGATTTCAGCCCCGCCAGCGGGGTACGCAGCTGGTGGGCGGCATCGGCAATAAAGCGTCGCTGCTGCGCTACCTGGCCGTGTACCTCGTCCAGCAGGCTATTGATGGCAGCGGTCAGCGAGCGCACTTCGTTAGGGGCGTTTTCTACCTCGATGGGGGTGAGATCGCGGGCGCTGCAGTCTTCTACTCGGCGGCGCAGGCTGCGCAGCGGTGACAGGCCGCGGCTAATGCCGCCCCATACCAGCACGCTGGTCAGCAGCATCAGGCCCAACAGCGGCAGGCCCATGTCGAACAGGATCTTGCGGGCCAGCTCGGTACTGAGCGCCCGGCTCTTGGCTACCTGCACCAGCATCAGCTGTGGCCGCGCGTCGGTACCGGCCAGCAGGTACTGGGCGGCAACGCGCACCTCCATGCCCTTCATGCGGGCATTGTAGAAAAAGCTGTCTCCCGCTTTGGCGGCAATACCGGCGGGCGGGCGTGGCATGGCCGGCTCGCCCAGCAAGAATGCCTCGGGCGGCGAGCTCACCATATAGTGCACGCGGTCGTCCGGGTCTTGCTGCAGGATGTCGCGCGCGGCGCTGGGAAAGTCAACGTAAAAGCCGTTGCCGAAGGGCTTGACCTGGCGCGCCAGCGCGCTGCTGGATTTGGCCAGCGTGCGGTCGATGACTTCGTTGGTGTACACCAGTGCCATGTTGTAGGCGAGAAAGGCGGCAGACAACCATAAAATCAGCTGCGGCAGCAGCAGCCACATCAGCAGCTGGCGGCGCAGGGAAAGCTCGCGGGGGCGGGACATGGCAGCTCCAGGGTTGGCCGCAGCCGGGCTCAGGCGTCGTCGGTGGCTGCCAGCAGATAGCCCAGGCCACGCACGGCCCGAATACCCACCCCGCTGCCATCCAGCTTTTTGCGCAGGCGGTGCACGTACACTTCTACCGCGTTAACGCCTACTTCTTCGCCATCTGCGGCCAATTCGCCGGCGATCTGTTCTTTGGTGACCACGCGTTCGCCGTTGGTCATCAGGATATCCATCAGCTGCAGCTCGCGCGCGGACAAGTCCAGCGCCTGCTCGCCAGCCCATACACGCTGGCCGGCACGGTCCAGCCGCAGGCTGGCAAAGTGCAGCTCGTCGCGCACGGCTTCGGCCACACGATGGCGGCGCAGCAGGGCGCGAATGCGCGCTTCCAGCTCGGGAAACTCGAACGGCTTCACCAAGTAATCGTCGGCACCCGCATCCAGCCCGGCCACGCGGTCTTCCATGCTGTCCAGCGCGGTGAGGATGAGAATCGGCAGCGCGGGTTTGTGCACTCGCACATTACGCAACACCTGCAGGCCATCCAGACCCGGCAGGCCGATATCCAGAATCACGGCATCAAATGCTTCGGCCAGCAATAACTGCTGCGCCAGGAGGCCATCGGCAGCGTGGCTGGTGGCAAAGCCCAGCCGGTCCAGCCGGGTCAGCAGGGCATCGGCCAGCACGGCGTCGTCTTCGGCGATCAGAAGCTTCATGGAGAATCCTTGCAAAACCAGAGCAGGGCGTAACGATAGCGCCAAATGGCTGCCAGGAGGAAGGTTTGCGCTAGGCGGCACGCAAAACCCCTTGGTCTACCCGCGCACAGACCCGGCTCACTGGCGCCAGGCGGGATGCGGGGTTTTATCAACGGGCTTAGTCGAACAGCTCGGCGTCCGCCAGCAAGGGCTGCACCTGGTCTTTGCCGGACAGCTGCAGCGGGCCGCAGTCCGGCCAGGCAATACCGATGGCCGGATCATTCCACAACACGCCACGGTCGTGGCTGGGTGAGTAATAATTGGTGGTTTTATACAGGAACTCGGCGTGCTCACTCAGGGCGACAAAGCCATGCGCGAAACCTTCGGGTATCCACAGCTGGCGCTTGTTTTCGGCCGACAATATCTGGCCCACCCATTGCCCGAAGGTAGGCGAGCTACGGCGGATATCCACTACCACATCAAACACCTGCCCTGCCGTACAGCGCACCAGCTTGCCCTGCGCAAACGGCGGCAACTGGTAGTGCAGGCCGCGCAACACGCCGCGTACCGAGCGGCTATGGTTGTCCTGCACAAACTCGACATGGCGCCCCACCGCCTCGTCAAACTGGCGCTGGCTGTAGCTTTCGTAGAAGTACCCGCGCTCGTCACCGAAGACTTTGGGCTCAATGATTTTGACGTCGGGAATGGCAGTATTGATGATGTTCATGGTGTTTTGGCATCGATCTGCGGCCAACCACGTGGCCAGCCAGGGGAAGCGTTATAAACGATTAAGCGATGTCAGCATACTCAGCAGGTACTGGCCGTAGGCATTTTTCTTCAGCGGTGTGGCCAGTTTTTCTACCTGTTCGGCCGTGATCCAGCCCAGGGTATAGGCAATTTCTTCCAGGCACGCCACTTTCAACCCCTGCCGGTTTTCTACGGTGGCAATAAACTGGCTGGCTTCCAGCATCGACTCGTGCGTACCGGTATCCAGCCAGGCGTAGCCCCGGCCCATGGTCTGCACGTCCAGCGTGCCTTGCTGCAGATACGCAGCGTTCACATCGGTGATTTCCAGCTCACCTCGATGCGAGGGTTTGATGGACTTGGCGATCTCCACCACCTGCTCGTCGTAAAAGTACAGGCCGGTAACTGCGTAGTTGGACTGGGGTTGCACCGGCTTTTCTTCGATGCTGATGGCGCGACCTGCTGCGTCAAACGCCACCACACCGTAACGCTCCGGGTCGTTCACATGATAAGCAAACACCGTGGCACCGTCCGGTTTGGTATTAGCATCTTTCAATAGATTCTGGAAGTCGTTACCGTAGAAGATATTGTCGCCCAGCACCAGTGCCGATGGCGCGCCGTCCAGGAAGGCCTCGCCCAGGATAAAGGCCTGCGCCAGCCCGTCGGGGCTAGGCTGTACCGTGTACTCGAGGCGGATGCCCCACTGGCTGCCATCGCCCAGCAGCTGCTGGAAACGCGGCGTGTCCTGCGGGGTGGAAATAATCAGGATCTCGCGGATGCCCGCCAGCATCAGGGTGCTGAGCGGGTAGTAGATCATCGGCTTGTCGTAGATCGGCAGCAGCTGCTTGCTGACGGCCAGTGTGGCCGGGTACAGACGGGTGCCGGAGCCACCGGCCAGAATGATGCCCTTGCGTGCTTTTGTGCTCATTTGAGGTTATCCAGCGTATCGAAGATCTGTTTAGCGGCCTGCTGCCAGTGCGGCAATTGCAGGTTGAAGGTCTGCATCAGCTTGCTACAGTCCAGCTGCGAGTTGGCCGGGCGGCGGGCTTTTTGCGGGTAGGCGCTACTGGGGATAGGCTGCGGCGCGGCGGCCAGCTGCAGCGGCCAGCCGGCCTCGCGCGCCAGGGCGATGACGTAGCTGGCGTACTCGTGCCAGCTGGTGCGCCCCTGCGCTGCCACGTGATAGGTACCGTACGGCTGGTCCGCCCGGGCTTGTGCACGCTGTACCAGGTTGGCCGCGACATCGGCCAGCAGGCTGGCCGGAGTCGGCGCGCCGAACTGGTCGGCCACCACCGACAGGCTGTCGCGGCTGCTGGCCAGGCGCAGCATGGTTTTCAGGAAGTTCTGCCCGTACACGCCCGCTACCCATGAGGTACGCAGGATAAAATGACGGCAGCCGCTGGCGCGTATGGCCTCTTCACCCAGCCATTTGCTGCGCCCGTATACCGACTGCGGGTTGGCCGCATCGTCCTCGCACCAGGCGCCCGCTTTGCTTCCGTCAAATACGTAATCGGTGGAGTAATGCAGCAAGAGCGCATTGTGCGCCGCCGCCCATTGCGCCAGTACTGCCACCGCATCGGCGTTGATGGCCTGTGCCAGCACCGGTTCGTCCTCGGCTTTGTCCACGGCAGTATAGGCCGCCGGGTTCACGATAATGTGCGGCTGCCAGGCGTCCAGCGCCGCCTGCAGGCTGGCCGGCTGCGACAGGTCGAAATCTTTCCGCGGCGGGCAGATCAGCTCGCCGTGCAGCGCCAGCGCGCGCTGCAGCTCGAAGCCTACCTGGCCGCTGCTGCCGGTAATCAGGATGCGCGTGGCCATGGTCACGCCCCGTACTGCTGGCTCAGCCAGTCGCGGTAGCTGCCGCTGGTCACGCCGGCCACCCAGGCCTCGTTATCCAGATACCATTGCACCGTCTTGCGGATGCCGCTGTCGAAAGTTTCCGCCGGCGTCCAGCCCAGCTCGCGCTGCAGCTTGCGGGCGTCGATGGCGTAACAAAAGACATGAAAAAAAAAATATTGAAAATAGGTGATCTGGCTGGCGTAGGGCTGGCCGTCGGCACGCGGGCGTAGCTCGTCCAGTAGCGCGCACAGGGTGCGCACCACGTCCAGGTTGGCTTTTTCGTTCCAGCCGCCCACGTTATAGGTTTCCCCTGGCTGCCCGGCCTCCAGCACACGGCGGATGGCACTGCAGTGGTCTTTCACGTACAGCCAGTCGCGTACCTGTTGGCCATCGCCGTAGATGGGCAGCGGCTTGCCGGCCAGCGCATTGAGGATAACCAGTGGAATCAGCTTCTCGGGGAAATGATAAGGCCCGTAGTTATTACTGCAGTTGGTGGTGAGCACCGGCAGTCCATAGGTATGGTGCCAGGCACGTACCAGGTGGTCGCTGGCGGCCTTGCTGGCCGAGTACGGGCTATTGGGTTCGTAGCGGTTGTCTTCGGCAAACGGCGGGTCTGCTGGCGAGAGCGTGCCGTATACCTCGTCGGTGGACACGTGCAGAAAGCGGAACACTTGTTTTTGCTCTGCAGACAGTGCGGTCCAGTAGGCACGCACCGACTCCAGCAGATTGAACGTCCCCAGCACATTGGTGTGGATAAAGTCGCCCGGGCCGTGAATGGAGCGGTCTACGTGGCTTTCGGCAGCAAAGTTCAGCACTGCGCGTGGCTGGTACTGCGCCAGCAGGCGGGTGACCAGCTCGCGGTCGCCGATATCGCCCTGCACAAACACGTGGCGCGGGTTATCACGCAAACTGGCCAGGGTTTGCAGGTTGCCGGCGTAGGTCAGCTTGTCCAGGTTCACCACGGTTTCATCGTGTGCGGCCAACCAGTCCAGCACAAAGTTGCCACCAATAAAGCCGGCACCGCCGGTAACCAAGATCGTCATGCCCAGTCCTTGCCACACAGGAAAGATAATGCTGCATGTTAGCTGCTCTGCCCTTGTTGCAATACCGCCTTACGTCAAACAGATAAAAAAAGGCTCTGCCGGGGAGAGTCGGCAGAGCCAGAAGAGAATGCAACAAAACGAACTTCAAAGCCTGTGGGCCATGTCGCTACAGCCAACAAGCATCACGGGGCAAGCGTACACAGGCAGGCAATGTGCCCTGCACTAAGGCCGCCACAGGCCACCCGTAAGTAGCTCCGGCCACAGTGCAGCACCGCCTGGCTATGCCTAGCGTACCGCCAGTGCGCTGGCCGCACGGGCCAGTGCAGTGATACGGTCCCAGTCCTGCGCCGCAATGGCGTCGTCCGGGGTGAGCCAGCTACCGCCCACGGCCAGCACGTTAGGCAGGGCCAGGTAGTTGGGCGCGCTGTTTACATCGATACCGCCGGTGGGGCAGAAGCGCAGCTCCGGCAGCGGGCCGGCCAGCGACTTCAGCAGCTTGATGCCGCCGACGGCCTCGGCCGGGAACAGTTTCAGGATATGGAAGCCCTCGTCCTGCGCGTGCATGGCTTCGGACGGGGTGGCAATGCCGGGGATGAACGGTACGCCGGAGGCGCGAGCGGCGGCGGCCAGCTCGGCGGTCAGGCCCGGGCTGATGCCGAACTGGGCACCAGCGTCCAGCGCGGCTTCCAGGTGGGCACGGGTGCGCACGGTACCGGCACCGACCAGCGCGTCGGGTACTTCGTCGCGAATGCGGCGCATGGCAGCCAGCGCGGCCTTGGTACGCAGCGTGATTTCCAGCGTGCGGATGCCGCCGGCGACCAGCGCGTGCGCCAGGTCTACCGCCACGGCGGCGTCGTTAACCACGATAACCGGTACGACCGGGCCTTGGCGAAGCAGAGACAGTGCGTCCATGGTGTGTCCTTTGCTGGGGTTGGCCGCGGCCAACCCGGTAAATGATCGATGCAGTTTTTATAGCCCACCGCCGCTCGGCAGGGGCTCAGGCGCTTAACGGCCAGCCCACAGCGGGTGGGCAAAGCTCATCGCCCCATCTTCGGCGGCGGTAGCCAGCTGGCGGAAGCCGGCAAACAGGTCGCGGCCCACGCCGTGCTGGTTGGCGCTCAGGTCAGCCTGCACGTGCTCGCGCGCAGCCCAGTCGGCGGCGTCTACCAGAATGCTCAATTCGCCGGTGTTAGCGTCCAGACGCACCAGGTCGCCGTTGCGCACCTTGCCGATGTCACCGCCCAGCAGGGCTTCGGGCGACACGTGAATCGCTGCCGGCACCTTGCCGGACGCGCCGGACATGCGCCCATCGGTGACCAGCGCCACCTTGAAGCCGCGCTCCTGCAGCACGCCCAGCGGTGGCGTCAGCTTGTGCAGCTCCGGCATGCCGTTGGCGCGCGGGCCCTGGAAGCGGATCACCGCCACAAAGTCTTTTTCCAGCTCGCCGCGCTTGAACGCCGCCAGCAGCTCGTTCTGGTCATGGAACACCACAGCTGGCGCTTCCACCACGCGGTGCTCGGCTTTCACTGCCGACACCTTGATCACGGCGCGGCCGATATTGCCGGTCAGCACTTTCAGGCCACCATCGGCCGAGAAAGGGTTGGCCGCAGGGCGCAGCACGCTGTCGTCACCCGACACCGTTGGCGCGGCGCGGAAGGCCGCCTCGCCGTCTTGCAGCCAGGCTTCCTGGCTGTGGGCGCGCAGGCCACGGCCCATGATGGTGGTCACGTCGTCGTGCAGCAGGCCGGCGTCCAGCAGCTCGCGAATCACATAGCCCATTCCGCCAGCGGCGTGGAAGTGGTTCACGTCAGCCTTGCCGTTCGGGTAGGCACGCACGATCAGCGGCACCACGCTGGACAGCTCGTCGAAATCGTCCCAGTTCACGTTAATGCCCGCCGCACGG
>JAIXTB010000187.1 GCA_027484385.1 Neisseriaceae bacterium
ACCTTGTCCAGCAGGGCAAACTTGGCCACCAGCGCCGGGCGCAGTACCGCCTTGGCCTCGGCCCCCAGTTGCGGGTTAAACAGCGGGGTGAAGCCTTTATGCAGCTCGGTCGCCACAAAGTGCTGCCACTGTGCCACTTTCCAATACGCCTCGCTGTCCGGCGCCGGCATCAAGCCGGCATCCGGTGCCAGCTGCGCGAGGTAACGGGCAATGACGGCACCTTCGCCCAGGGTGCGGCCATCGTCCAGCTGCAGTAGCGGCACCTGGCCCATGGGGTTGAGGGTATAAAAGTCGCCATCGTGTTCGGTGCGATGGTTGGCCAGGTCTACCCGTACCAGCCCGAATGGCAGGCCGGCTTCGCGCAGCAGGATATGGATGGCCAGGGAACAGGCGTTGGGCGAGTAATAGAGTTGCATGGCAAAGCTCCGCAAGTTGGCCGCAGATAGCGGCGACACCTGCACCTTAAGCCTTGTATTCATGCTGAAAAATACGGGAATATGCATTTCAGTCATTACCCGGAATCATGCATGAGCCGCTCTGTTACTGCCGATAACCTGGGCAGCATTGCGCTGTTCTGCCAGGTGGCCCGTTTGGGCAGCTTTACTGCCGCTGCCGTCCAGGCTGGCCTGACGCAGCCTGCAGTCAGCCGTGCCATTGCCCGGCTGGAAGCGCGGCTGGGCGTGCGCCTGTTTGTGCGTAGCACCCGCCAGATACGGCTCACCGAAGCGGGCGCGCAATACTACCGCCAGTGCTGCGACGTGCTGGCCCTGCTGGCTGCCGCCGAGCGCGACCTGGCAGATGCCCAGCGCACCCCCAGCGGGCACGTGCGTCTGAGTGCGCCCACGCCGCTGGGCCAGCTGTGGCTGCTACCGCTGCTGCCCGCCTTCCGCGCGCGCTACCCCGACATTACGCTGGAGGTGCAGCTGAGCAACCACAACGCCGACCTGATCGCCGACAACTTTGACCTGGCCATCCGCGGCCGCAGGCCACCCGATTCGCGCCTGGTAGCGCGCCCGCTGCTGCAAGCCGAGCTGGTAGTGTGCGCCGCCCCGGCCTACCTGCAGGCGCGCGGCATACCGGCCCACCCGGACGCGCTGCCTGGCCACGACTGCATCCAGTTCCGCCTGCCCAGCAACGGCCAGCCGGTGCCATGGCGCTTTCGGCTAGCCGGCGTGGAAACCAGCCGGCCAACCCACGGCGGCTTGATGGTAAGCGACGACCTGCTGGGCTGCGTGACGTTGGCACGACACGGCGGCGGCCTACTGCAGACCTACCGCTTTATCGTGGCCGACGCGCTGGCACGCGGCGAATTACAGGAGGTGCTCACTGATTACGGCGGCTGCAGCCGTCCGTTTTCGCTGCTGTACCCGGCGGGCAATACGCTAGCGCCACGGGTACGGGTACTGGTGGACTACCTGCTAGCCCAGCCGGCACCGGGCAGTTAAACCTCAGCCCAGCACCCGCTGCGCGGCGATGTCGCCCCACCAGGCGGCTTCTTCAAACAGCGACAGGCCGGACAAATCGGCGTGGGCAAACAGGATGGGGCCGTCGGCGGCGCGCAGTACGGCCAGGCCGGGGTTGGCCAGAAAGCCCGGCTGCGGGCTGGCCATGGCGTGGGCGCGTACAGTCAGGCGGGCGGCCAACATATGGCGGCGCAGCCGTGGCCCGTACACGGCGTACAGGTCGGCCGTGGCCTGCTCAAACAGCGCGTCGGCGCTGGCGGCGGCCAACCATTGCCGCGTGGTGGCAGGGGCCGCATCGGCAAAGGCGTGGTACGTGGTGAACACCGTGCGCTCCGGTAGCGCGGCGCGAATCAGCTGGTGGGTGGCCACCACGTAGCCCAGGCTGCGGCTGCCGTACACCACGTTGTCCCAGGCCAGCGGCTGGCTGGCTGGCTCGGCGGGGAAGCGGTCCAGCAGCACATTGCCCACCAGCCACGGCGCGCGTGGCGGCAGGTGGGCGCGTGCAAACCCCAGCCCGGCTAGCTGCGGCAGCAGGTGCCAGGCCACGTGCAGCGGCGTGGCCACGATGACGCGCCGTGCGATCAGCCGCTGCGTGCCGCCGGCATCTACATAATCCACCTGCACCTGCTTGCCCTGCTGGCGGATGCGCCAGGCGGCGCCGTCCAGCTGCCGCTGGCTGCCGATACGCCCGCGCATATGGCGCAGCAGCGGGTTCAGCCCGTCCGGCCAGGTGAGCACCGCGCCGTCCTCGGCGTTGGCCGCGTGGCCGCCACGGGCGGCAAAGTAGTGCAGGCCGGCCCAGGCCGAGGTATGCGCCAGCGAGCTGCCGTAATCGTCGCGGCAGCAGTAGTCCAGGTACCACAGCAGGCCCGGCGCGGTGTAGCCGTGCGCCGCCAGCCAGCTGGCAAAGCTTTGCGCATCCAGCGCGCGCCATGCCGGGTCTTGCGACGCCAGCGCGGTGGGCACGGTAAACACGCGGCGGCCGTCGGCACCATGCTGTTGCTGCAATTGTTTCACGTGAAGCAAAAAGCGCTGTTGCTGCGCGTCGTCGGCAGCACCCAGGCCGCGCGGCAGCAGGCCGTCTTGCCACTGGCCGTCGCGCCACAGCCGTTCGTCCGGCGCGTGCACCAGCACGCGTTCGTCAAACGTTGGCCGCAGGCTGTCGTGGCCGGCTTCGATCACGCCCATGTCGGCCAGCAGCGCGCGCACGTGCGCCGACTCGGGCGAGGGCAGCGGCAGGTAGTGCGCGCCGGTGGGGTAGCGCCAGCCATCGAAGGCGCCAGCGGCGGCGTTGCCGTCCGGCTCCGGCCCGTTCAGCAGCACAAAGTCGCGGTAGCCTTCGCGCGCCAGCCGCCAGCCGGCAAACAGGCCGGCCACGCCGCTGCCGACGATCACGGTGTCCACGCGCCGCTCGCTGCGTGGCGGCGGCAGCGTGGCGGCGTGGCGCAGGCGGTGGCCGGTGGCCATGCCGGGGCGCAGCACGTCCACCGGCAAGCCCCAACCCAGCAGCTGCTGGCAGCCGGTGAGCCAGGGCAGGCCGGCCAGCGTGGCGGCAGTGCGCAGAAAGTCGCGGCGCTGCATCAGCGAATCACCTGCGACCAGTCCTGCTCGAAGTAGTGCACCAGGCGCTGGTCGTTGAGCTGGTTGGGCTCGACTTGCCACGGCCGCATGTCGGGCGGAAAGAAGAACATCTGCCGCGTAGCTTCGCGGTCGAGGAATTTCAGCGGCACACGGTAGGCCTGCGGCGGGGTATAGCCGGGGCGATGGGCGGCGATGATGAAGCCCCACTCGCCAAACGACGGCACGTAGGCGTGGTAGGGCGTGGTAGCCAGCCCGGCGGCGCGCAGCGTGGCGTTGATGCTCCAGTACGAACGCGGCGCGTGGTAGGGCGAGGTGGACTGCACCACGGCCAGCCCGTTATCGGCCAGGTGGCGCGACAGCAGCCGGTACAGCGGCACCGAGTACAGCTTGCCCAGCGCAAAGCTGGACGGGTCGGGAAAATCCACGATGATGGCGTCAAACACCTCGCCGTGCTGCTCCAGCCAGCGCGCCGCGTCGTCGTTGATCACCTGCAGGCGCGGGTTGCTTAGCGAACCACCATTCAGCGCCACCAGCGGTGCACTGCGGGCAAACAGGCCGGTCATGGCCGGGTCCAGGTCCACCAGCGTGACCTGCTGCACATGGGGGTACTTCAGCACCTCGCGGGCGGCCAGGCCGTCGCCGCCGCCCAGGATCAGCACCCGCTGCGCCCACGGCAGCGCGCCCATGACCGGGTGCACCAGCGCCTCGTGGTAGCGGTGTTCGTCGCGGCTGGAAAACTGCAGGTTGCCATTGATGTACAGCCGCAGGTCGCCTTTCCAGCGCGTGAGCACCAGGCGCTGATAGGGCGTGGTTTCGGCGTGGATCACGTCGTCGCCGTAGATGGCTTTTTCGTTCCAGCGCGTCAGCTCGTCGGCGGCAATAAAGCCCCCGCCCAGCACCAGCAGTACCAGCAGGCTGCGCAAATACTGCACGGTTGGCCGCAACAGCTCGGCGCGGAACACGCGGCAGGTCCACAGCGCCACCGCCACATTGCTCAGGCCGAACAGCAGCGCCGAGCGCGCCAGCCCCAACCGTGGCGCCAGCACAATGGGAAACAGCAGCGACACCGCCAGCGCCCCCAGGTAGTCAAAGGTCAGCACGCGGCTGACCAGCTCGGCAAAACGCTGCTCGCGCTGGTGCAGCAGCCGCATCACCAGTGGAATCTCCATGCCCACCATGGCGCCGGTAAGAAACACCAGCGCGTACAGCGTGAGGCGGAACGACTCGCCGCTCCAGGCAAACACGGCAAACAGCGCGCTGGCAGACAGGCCGCCTAGCAGCGCCACCAACAGCTCGATCTCGACGAAGGTGTCCAGCACGCGCTCGTCTTTCACGTACTGCGACAGGTGCGAGCCCACGCCCATGGCAAACAGGTAGCAGCCGATAATGGACGAAAACTGCAGTACCGAATCGCCCAGCAGGTAGCTGGCCAGCGCCCCGGCGATCAGCTCGTAAGCCAGGCCGCAGGACGCCACCACAAACACCGACAGGATAAGCAGACGATCGCGCATGCAGGCTTTCATGAAACGTGGGTAGAATGGCCTGCATTATTGCTCAAGCCTGCCAAGGACGCCGCATATGTCTACCGCCTTCCTGCCAGCCCTGTTGGCTTACCTGTCCTACGTGGGCAGCGGCGCGCTGCTGCTGGCGCTGTTTACCGCACTGTACTGCCGCGTGACCCCGCTGGACGAGATGCAGCTGATCCGCCAGCACAACCAGGCGGCGGCGCTGTCGTTTGGCGGCGCGCTGGTGGGCTTTTCGCTGACGCTGGCGTCCAGCGCCTGGCACCTCAATACCGTAGAAAAATTCCTGCTGTGGGGCGTGCTGGCGCTGCTGGTGCAGATTGCCGTACACATGCTGCTGTCGCGCTGCGTGCGCGATCTGCAGCAAGCGCTGCAAGACAACAACACCGCCATGGGCCTGCTGGCCGGCAGTGTACAGCTGGCGGTGGGTGTGCTGAACGCCGGCAGCCTGTCCTGAAACCGGCTCGCCCCCGGTAGCCTTCACCCCCTACACAAGGTGGCGCAGGGCGCCGGATGAGTGATCTTTTGTGTTCGTACCGGCTGCGGCCAACCTTGATGGAGTCTTCGCCATGAGTCTGTTTTCCTTCATTTCCAAGCAGTTCATCGACATCCTGGAATGGCAGGAGGAGGGCGACGGCGTGCTGGCATGGCGCTACCCGATGCAGGATAACGAAATCCAGTACGGTGCCAGCCTGACCGTGCGCGAATCGCAAATGGCGGTGTTCATCAACGAAGGCAAGATCGCCGACGTGTTCGGCCCCGGCATGCACAAGCTCACCACGCAGACGCTGCCGGTGCTGACCTACCTGAAAAACTGGGACAAGCTGTTCGAGTCGCCCTTCAAGTCCGACCTGGTGTTCTTCAGCACCCGCCTGCAGCTGGGGCGCAAATGGGGCACGCCGCAGCCGGTCACGCTGCGCGATAAAGACTTCGGCATGGTGCGCCTGCGCGCTTTCGGCATCTACAGCTACCGCATTACCGACCCCAAGCTGTTCTACACCGAGGTCAGCGGCACCCGTGAACGCTACACCGTAGACGACGTAGAACAACAGCTGCGCAACCTGGTGGTGTCCACCATGGCTAGCACCCTGGGCGGCAGCGCCGTGCCGTTTCTGGACATGGCGGCCAACCAGGGCCTGATGGGCGACACCATCCACAGCGCCCTGACACCGGCCTTTGCCCGCTACGGCCTGGCGCTGGACAGCTTTGCCGTGGAAAGCATCTCGCTGCCGGAAGAGCTGCAAAAAGCCATCGACAAGCGCATCGCCATCGGCATGGCTGGCGACCTGAACCAGTACACCCGCTACCAGGCCGCCGAAGCCATCCCGCTGGCCGCACAAAACGAAGGCGGCCTAGCCGGCCTGGGCGCCGCACTGTCTGCCGGCCTGGGCGTAGGGCAGGTCATGGGCCAAGCCATCCAGCAAAGCCTCGCCACGCCGGCCCCGGCAGCGCCCGCCGCACCGGCAGCCGACGCCAGCGACAGCCCGCAAGCCAAGCTGGCACAGCTCAAAAGCCTGCTGGACAGCGGCCTGATCACCCAGGCCGACTACGACACGGCCAAAGCCGACGTGCTGAAAAAGCTGGTGGGCTAAGCATGATCCACACTGCGGCCAACCCAGCCTGATGTACCGCGTCGCCTGCCCCGCCTGCGGCGCCGAGGTGCGCTTTCACGCCACCAGCTCGGTGCTGGCGGTGTGCCCCTATTGCCAGAGCACACTGCTGCGCGACGCCGACAGCGTGCGCGACATCGGCAAGATGGCCGCGCTGCTGGGCGACTACTCGCCGCTGCAAATCGCCGCCAGCGGTATCTGGCGCGGCCGCCAGTTCACCGTGGTTGGCCGCATCCAGCTGCAGTACGACGCCGGCGTGTGGAACGAGTGGCACATCCTGTTCGACGATGGCGAAAGCGCCTGGCTAGCTGATAGCCTGGGCCAGTACGTACTCACCCACGCGCAAGGCCCGTGCGATAGCGCCCCGGCATTCGACAGCCTGCTGGCAGGCCAGGTATGGCCGCAGGGCAAAGACAGCTTCATCTTCAGCGACATACGCCGCGCGCGCTGCGTAGCAGGAGAGGGCGAGCTGCCGCGCCAGCTGCAGCCCGGCTACGACGCCCCGGTCGCCGACGCCCGCTGCGGTGGCCGCTTCCTCACACTGGATTACAGCGACGGCACACCGCCGCAGCTGTACCTGGGCGAGGCGGTCACGCTCAAGCAACTGAACATGCAGCGCCTGCGCGACGAGCGCGCCATCACCGCCGCCACCGGTAAGCTGCCAGGCAGCGTACAGCAGCTGGCTTGCCCGCAATGCGGCGCCAGCCTGGACTATCGCGCCGGCAGCGCCACCCACCTGAACTGCCCGTCGTGCGGCAGCGAAGTGGACATCCAGGGCGAGCAAGCTACGGTACTGGGCCAGCACAAGGCACAGCAGATCAGCACGCTACGCTTCACGCTGGCCAACGGCAGCCAGGCCACCATCGACGGCAAGGTGTGGACCATCATCGGCCTGCTAGGCTGGCAAGAAGTGGAAGACCGCAACAGCAGCTGGAACGAATACCTGCTGTACGAACCGCAGCTGGGCCTGCGCTGGCTCACCGAAACCGGCAATGGCTGGTGGCTGGGCACGCTGATGGATATCTGGGTAGACCAGGCTGGCCCGCAGCAAGCCAGCTGGGGCAAAAACCGTTTTGCCGCGCGCTACCCCGCCTACGACGCGCACATTGCCTACGCCGCCGGTGCCTTCCCGTGGCGCGCCCGCGTGGGCGAGCGCGTCAGCATCCGCGAATACATCAGCAGCGACGGCAACACCGTGCTGGCCTGCGAACAAAGCCCGCGCGAGCTCACCTGGAGCAGCAGCCGCAGCGTGAGCCCGGCCGAGCTGGCGCGCTGGTTTGGCAAGGCGGCCCCGGTAGCCACCGCCTTCAAACCACAAGCCACCGCCAGCAGCAAAGCAGCGCTACGCCCCGTCGGCATCACCGCCAGCGTGCTGCTGTGGCTGGTCAATGCGCCGGTGATCCTGGGCGGCGACAGCGGCGGTGCGCTTACCCTGTGTTTTATTGCCACAGTCATCCTGTGGCTACCGCTGGACAACTGACATGAGCCGCCTCACCTACATCCTGTATTGCCTGGCCATCGTCGCGGTCAGCACCGCCATCAACTACGCCAGCAATAGCGACGACGGCGGCAGCTACCGCAGCAGCGGCGGCTACTACGGCGGCAGTGGCGGCGGCTTCTCGGGCGGCCACAAATGAGCCACCTGGGCGAACACCTGCTGGCCGACCTGTACCAGTGCCCGGCCACCGTGCTGGCCGACGCCGCCGCCGTGGAGCAGGCACTGTACGCCGCCGCCCGCGCCGCCGGGGCGCACGTGCTGGCCGGCCACTTTCATCACTTTGGCACCGGCCTGGGTGTGACCGGCGTGCTGCTGCTGGCCGAATCGCACATCAGCATCCACACCTGGCCCGAACACGGCTACGCGGCGGTCGATCTGTTTCTATGCGGCAGCACCGCCCACACCGCCGCCCTGGTGGTGCTGCAGCAAGCACTACAGGTTGGGCGCATCGAACAGCGCTGCGTGGCGCGCGGCCAACTGCCTGTGCCTGCCTGAAAAATCATTTTTGCCACGGAAACACATGAAGAACGCGGAAGAAATGATCCGCTGGTGGGGCAGGGCGAGCACTCACCGGGTGGCGATACCGGTTTCTGCTTTTTCGTGCCTTTCGTGTGCGTTCGTGGCTAAAAAAGTCTTTTGCCACGAAAACCACAAAAAAACACGAAAGGGCAAGTTGCGGTGACTTCCAGATAAGCATGACAAAGCCGATAGCCTGCGCATGCCTATCGGGGACTTGGTAACTGTGTCGGATGCTGGTTTTCCGTGCATTTCGCGTGTTTTTATGGCTAAAACGGCCTTTTTGCCACGGAAACACACTGAAAACACGGAAGGGAAAGCAGCCTAGGCTACCTGATGAACATGGTCAGCCCGGCAGCCTGCGCATGCTTCGCACACACTTGGCAGCGGTGCCAATTACTGCATTTTTCGTGCTTTTCGTGTGTTTTCGTGGCTAAAAGCGTTTTTTGCCACGGAAGCACACTGAAAACACGGAAGGGAAAAACAGTCGTAGCTGCCTGATGAACATGGCCAGCCCGGTGGCCTGCGCATGCTTCGCACACACTTGGCAGCGGTGCCAATTACTGCATTTTCCGTGCTTTTCGTGTGTTTTCGTGTGTTTTCGTGTGTTTTCGTGTGTTTTCGTGTGTTTTCGTGTGTTTTCGTGGCCAAAAAAGTCTTTTTCCACAGAAACACACAGATGACACCGAAGGGTAAAACAACCGTAGCTGCCCGACGGGCGCAACCAAAACGGTACTGTTTGCTGCATTTTCAGTGCTTTTTGTGTGCTTTAGTGGCTAAAACAGCACGTTAGCCTTAGAACAAACCACCTTGCGGCGCGGGCAGCGCCCAGTCGATTGCCTCGCGGCCGTGCGCTTGCAGCCAGGCGTTGGCCTGCGAGAACGGGCGCGAGCCGAAGAAGCCGCGGCTGGCCGACAGTGGCGACGGATGCACGGCCTTGAACACGCCGTGGCGGCTGGCATCGATGCGCTCGGCCTTGCCCTGCGCCCAGTTGCCCCAGAGCAAAAACACACAGCCGGGGTTGTGCGCGTTCACCGCGTCGATCAAGGCATCGGTCACTGCCTGCCAGCCGAACTTGCCGTGGCTGCCGGCGCAGTCGGCCTCCACCGTCAGCGAGGTATTCAGCAGCAGCACGCCCTGCTGTGCCCAGTGGGTGAGGTCGCCGTGGCTGGCCGGGGCGATGCCGAGGTCGCTGGCCAGCTCCTTGTACATATTGCGCAGGCTGGGCGGTATCTTCACCCCGGCCGGCACCGAGAAGCTCAGCCCCATCGCCTCGCCGGCACCGTGGTAGGGGTCTTGCCCCAGGATCACCACGCGCACGGCGGCCGGCTCTACGTGCTGTAGCGCATGGAAGATCTGGCTGGCAGGTGGGTAGATGACGGCACCGCCGGTGGCACGTTCAGCGAGCTTGGCGTCTATTTGCTGCAAGTTGGCCGCAATAGCCGGCTGCTGTAGCACGGTTTGCCAGGCGGCAGGCAGGGTGGCCAGGGCGGGGGCGAGGTAGTGCATGGCAAGTTTCCAGTAGAAAAGGGGCAAAAACAAAGCCGCCCGGCAGGGGCGGCTTGGCGGTGCGGCAGCAGGCGCTCAGTAGTGCGCCATGCTCGGGTCAACGTCGTTGGCCCAGGCTTCCACGCCGCCACGCAGGCTCAGCACCTGCTCGAAACCGGCGTTCTGCAGGAACAGGCCCACCTGGAAACTGCGCACACCGTGGTGGCAGATGGTGACGATGGGCGCGTCGTCCGGCAGCTCGTTGTGACGCATCGGGATCAGGTGCATGGCAATCTGCTGCGAACCGGGAATGCGGCACAAGGCCAGCTCCCAGTCTTCGCGCACGTCCAGCAGGTAGGGCTGCGGGCGGCTGCTGTCTGCCAGCCAGGCCGCCAGCTCTACGGCGGTAATTTCGCGGATCATCAGAAGCTGAAGCGCGACGGCTCGATGGCGTCCAGCTGCTGCAGGCGCGGCAGGTTGGTGTCAAAGCTTACCGCTTCCTGGTAGGCGTTTTCGCCCACGCGGGTGATGACTTTGGCGATCATCACCGGGGCGTCGCCCACGATCACGGCCAGGCGGCCACCTACGGCCAGCTGGGCTTTCAGCGCTTCTGGCACCACCGGGGTGGAGCCGCCCACGCAGATCACGTCAAACGGGGCTTGGCCTGGCACACCCTCGATACCGTTACCCACGCTGAGGGTCACGTTGCGGATGCCGGCGGTTTTCAGGTTGGCCGCAGCGCGTTCGCTTTGCTCGGCGTCCAGGTCCACGCTGTACACGTGCTGGCTTACGGCGGCCAGCAGGGCGGTGAGGTAGCCGCTACCGGTACCCACTTCCAGTACCTTGTCGCTGGCTTTTACTTGCAGGTCTTGCAGCAGACGGGCTTCGACTTTCGGCTCCAGCATGGCGGTGCCGTTTTCCAGTGGCAGCTGCATGTCCACAAACGCCAGCTGGCGCTTTTCTACCGGCACGAAGTCTTCGCGCTTCACGTGGAACAGCAGGTCGAGAATGGAGGTGTCGAGCACATCCCACGGACGGATTTGCTGCTCAACCATGTTGAAACGGGCTTGTTCGAAATTCATTCGGAAACTCCGGGGGATCCAAGACAAATAGACTAAGGGCGATTCTGAAAGCGGGGCTGTGGCAACCCTGCTTCCACAATCGTCCACCAGATGGCAACTTGCGATTATCCCACATTTACCTTACCTTCACAGCATCGCTAGGGGTCCTGCAGCGCTTGTGTACCATTCGCACCAATTTGCGAACAGCATAAGCGCCGTGGGTGAGAGTTACCCTTCGAACCTGACCCGGATAATACCGGCGTAGGGAAGCGTACTCTGCCAGACACCGCCCGCCGCGCCTTGTTCCGCCCGGCATGCGGCCAACCTTGCAGCCGGGCCAGCCCGGGCCGCTCCTTGCGCCGTTTCATCGCCTTGGAGAACCCGCACCGATGAACGCGCCTGCAACACTGAACACCCAGATGGTGGTGGATTCCGCCGCCATCCAGCCCCTGCCCAATTCCCGCAAGATCCACGTTAGCGGCAGCCGCCCCGATATCCGCGTGCCCATGCGCGAAATCAGCCAGGCCGACACGCCCACACAGTTTGGCGGCGAGACCAACCCGCCCATCTATGTATACGACACCAGCGGCCCCTACACCGACCCGCAAGCGCACATCGACATCCGCTCCGGCCTGCCGGCGCTACGCGCCGCATGGATCGCCGAGCGCGACGACACCCAGCTGCTGCCCGGCCTGTCCAGCGACTACGGCCGCGCGCGCGAAGCCGACCCCAAGCTGGCCGACCTGCGCTTCAACCTGACGCGCCAGCCACGCCGCGCCAAGCCCGGCCTGAACGTGACCCAGATGCACTACGCCCGCCGCGGCATCATCACGCCAGAGATGGAATACGTCGCCATCCGCGAAAACCTGAACCGCCAGGCCTATATCGACAGCCTGCACGCCACCGGCAACACCCGCCTGCTGGAGCTGATGACCCGCCAGCACGCCGGCCACAGCTTTGGCGCCCAGCTGCCCGACACCATCACCCCCGAATTCGTGCGCCAGGAAATCGCCGCCGGCCGCGCCATCATCCCCAACAACATCAACCACCCCGAAAGCGAGCCGATGATCATCGGCCGCAACTTCCTGGTAAAAATCAACGGCAATATCGGCAATAGCGCCGTAACGTCGTCGATCAGCGAAGAAGTGGACAAAATGACCTGGGGCATCCGCTGGGGCGCCGACACCATCATGGACCTGTCCACCGGCAAGAACATCCACGAAACCCGCGAGTGGATCCTGCGCAACAGCCCGGTACCCATTGGCACCGTGCCCATCTACCAGGCGCTGGAAAAAGTCAACGGCAAAGCCGAAGACCTGACCTGGGAAATCTTCAAGGACACGCTGATCGAGCAGGCAGAGCAGGGCGTGGACTACTTCACCATCCACGCCGGCGTGCTGCTGCGCTACGTACCGATGACGGCCGGCCGCATGACCGGCATCGTGTCGCGCGGCGGCTCCATCATGGCCAAATGGTGTCTGGCGCATCACCAGGAAAACTTCCTGTATACCCACTTTGCCGAGATCTGCGAGATCATGAAGGCCTACGACGTGGCCTTCAGCCTGGGCGACGGCCTGCGCCCCGGCTCGATCTACGACGCCAACGACGAGGCCCAGCTCGGTGAGCTGAAGACGCTCGGCGAGCTGACGCAGATCGCCTGGAAGCAC
>JAIXTB010000095.1 GCA_027484385.1 Neisseriaceae bacterium
GACCAGATCCTGGCTTCGCTCAAAGAGCTGAACGAAGACGAAACCCTGCTGGTGCAGTCCGGCAAGCCGGTAGGCGTGTTCAAGACCCACGCCAACGCCCCGCGCGTGCTGATAGCCAACTCCAACCTGGTACCGAAATGGGCCAACTGGGACCACTTCAACGAGCTGGACCGCAAAGGCCTGTTCATGTACGGCCAGATGACCGCCGGCAGCTGGATCTACATCGGTAGCCAGGGCATCGTGCAAGGCACCTTCGAAACCTTCGTCGAAGCCGGCCGCCAGCACTACAACAACGACCTGTCCGGCCGCTGGATTCTTACCGCCGGCCTGGGCGGCATGGGCGGCGCACAACCGCTGGCCGCCACGCTGGCTGGCGCCTGCTCGCTGAACATCGAATGCCAGCAGAGCAGCATCGACTTCCGCCTGCGTACCCGCTACGTGGACAAGCAAGCGCGCGACATCGACCACGCGCTGGAGCTGATCAAAGAACACACCGCGCGCAAAGAAGCCGTGTCCATCGCGCTGCTGGGTAACGCCGCCGAGGTGCTGCCAGAGCTGGTACGCCGCGCCCAGGCCGGCGGTATCAAGCCCGACCTGGTCACCGACCAGACCTCCGCCCACGACCTGATCAACGGCTACCTGCCGGTGGGCTGGACCGTAGAACAATGGAAAGACGCGCAGACCAAGCCGGAACTGCACGCTAGCCTGACCGCCGAAGCCGCCAAGAGCTGCGCCGTGCACGTACAGGCTATGCTGGACTTCCAGGCCATGGGCATCCCCACCGTGGACTACGGCAACAATATCCGCCAGGTAGCGTTTGACCAAGGCGTGGCCAACGCCTTTGATTTCCCGGGCTTTGTGCCGGCTTACATCCGCCCGCTGTTCTGCGAAGGCAAGGGCCCGTTCCGCTGGGTAGCGCTGTCCGGCGACCCGGAAGACATCTACAAGACCGACGCCAAGATCAAGGAACTGTTCCCGGACAACAAGCACACCCACCGCTGGCTGGACATGGCGCGCGAGCGCATTGCCTTCCAGGGCCTGCCGGCGCGTATCTGCTGGCTGGGCCTGGGCGAGCGCCACCTCGCCGGCCTGGCGTTTAACGAAATGGTGAAGAACGGCGAGCTGAAAGCGCCGATCGTGATTGGCCGCGACCACCTGGACACCGGCTCGGTCGCCAGCCCGAACCGCGAAACCGAAGCTATGAAAGACGGCACCGACGCCGTATCCGACTGGCCGCTGCTGAACGCGCTGCTGAACACCGCCGGCGGCGCCAGCTGGGGATCGCTGCACCACGGTGGCGGCGTGGGCATGGGCTACTCGCAGCACTCCGGCATGGTGATCGTGGCTGACGGCACCGACGCCGCCGCCGAGCGCCTGGCCCGCGTGCTGGTGAACGACTGCGGCAGCGGCGTAATGCGCCACGCTGACGCCGGTTACGAGCAAGCCGTGGCCGCTGCCAAGCGCTTTGGCCTCAAGCTGCCGATGATCAAGTAAAGCCGTACCCTGCGGCCAACGTTGGCCGCAGGGGCCAGATTTTTTGCCACGAAAACCACGAAAGGGCACGAACAGAATCTGTTCGCCACGGAAGCACACGAAAAGCACGGAAGAAAAGCCAAGGCCGGCAGCCGGAAACCGATGGGCTGGCTGAATCAAGCCATTGCCCGGGTTGGCTGTTGTATTTTCCGTGTATACCGTGTGTTTCCGTGGCAAAAAAAAGATTTTCCGTGCTGTTTCGTGGTTTTCGTGGCCGACAGAAAAAGGTACCACCATGACCACCATCACCCTTACCCCGGGCAAGCTCACCCTGGCCCAGCTGCGCCAGATCGCCCGCAACCCGGCCACCCAGCTGGCGCTGGACCCGGCCGCCCACGCAGGCATCGATGCCTCCGCCGCCACCGTGGCGCGCGTGCTGGCCGAAAACCGCACCGTGTACGGCATCAACACCGGCTTTGGCCTGCTGGCCAACACCAAGATCGCCGCCGACGAACTGGAGCTGCTGCAGCGCTCCATCGTGCTGTCGCACGCTGCCGGTATTGGCGAGCCGATGAAAGACAGCACCGTGCGCCTGGTGATGGCGCTGAAGATCAACTCGCTGTCGCGTGGTTTCTCCGGCATCCGCCGCGTAGTGCTGGACGCCATGATCACCCTGTTCAACAAGGGCATTTACCCGGTGATTCCGCAGAAGGGCTCCGTGGGCGCCTCTGGCGACCTGGCCCCGCTGTCGCACATGAGCGCCGTGCTGATCGGCGAAGGCGAAGCCTTTGTGGACGGCGTGCGCGTACCGGGCGATGTGGCCATGCGTAGCGCCGGCCTGGCCCCCATTACCCTGGCCCCGAAAGAAGGCCTGGCACTGCTGAACGGCACCCAGGCATCCACCGCCTTTGCGCTGGAAGGCCTGTTTGCCGCAGAAGACCTGTACGTAGCCGCCTCGGTAGCCGGTGCCATGTCGGTAGAAGCCGCCCAGGGCAGCCGCACCCCGTTTGACGACCGCATCCACCAGGTACGCGGCCACCAAGGCCAGATCGACGCCGCCGCGCAATACCGCGCGCTGCTGGGCGCCGGCTCGCAAATTGCCGACAGCCACGCCAACTGCGGCAAGGTGCAAGACCCGTACAGCCTGCGCTGCCAGCCACAAGTGATGGGCGCCTGCCTCACGCAGATCCGCCAGTCGTCCGAGGTATTGCTGGTAGAAGCCAACTCGGTATCCGACAACCCGCTGGTGTTTGCCGACGATAACGACATCCTGTCCGGCGGCAACTTCCACGCCGAGCCGGTAGCGTTTGCCGCCGACAACCTGGCGCTGGCCATTGCCGAAATCGGCTCGCTGTCCGAACGCCGCATGGCGCTGCTGATCGACAGCAACCTGTCCAAGCTGCCACCGTTCCTGGTGAACAACGGCGGCGTGAACTCCGGCTTCATGATCGCCCAGGTCACCGGCGCCGCGCTGGCGTCCGAGAACAAATCGCTGGCCCACCCGGCCTCGGTAGACAGCCTGCCCACCAGTGCCAACCAGGAAGACCACGTGTCCATGGCCACCTTCGCCGGCCGCCGCCTGCGCGACATGGCCGACAACACTGCCGGCATCCTGGCGGTAGAGCTGCTGGCCGCCTGCCAGGGCGTGGACTTCCGCGCCCCGAACAAGGCCGCCGACGCGCTGGAAGACGCCAAGGCCGTGCTGCGTGAACAGGTCAGCTTCTACGATAAGGACCGCTACTTCGCGCCCGACATCGAAAAAGCCTGCGCCCTGATCCAGCGCGCCGAGTACAACCGCTTCGCCATCCCCGGCCTGCTGCCGTCGCTGTAAGCAGAGAGCGGAATGTGGCCAACGTTGGCCGCAGCCTGACGTAAACAAGGGCAAGCCTGATGAGGGCTTGCCCTTTTGTCATGGGCTGGCGCTATGATGTTCGCTTGAGGCTTGTAGGTTGGCGCTGAGCGCAGCGAAGCCCAACGTTTACCGCGCACAAGCTGTTGCCCGGTTAAGGCGTAGCCGCATCCGGGTTGGCTGATCCGGGTGATGTACGGCAAGCGGCTAAGGCAATACGGCTAGTGTTGGCCGTAGCCCGATGTCACTAGGGATGCATAGCAAAAGCATGGCTTGTAGGTTGGTGCTGAGCGTAGCGAAGCCCAACGTTCACCGCGCATAACACGGAGGCAGACATGCGTTATCGGCGTTCTGCATTAGCGGGTGGCACCTGGTTCTTTACCGTCAATCTGGCGGACCGCCGCGAAGATTATCTGACTCGCCATATTGATGTTTTGCGACAGGCCGTCAGGCAGACACGCAGCCGCCATCCGTTCCAGATTATTGCCATGGTGGTGTTACCGGACCATCTGCACGCCATCTGGACGCTACCGCCTGGCGATGCCGATTACCCGCTACGCTGGGCGCTAATCAAGTCCGCATTTTCACGGTGCCTGCCCAAAACCGAATGTATCCGCGACAGCCGCCTTGCCAAGCGTGAACGCGGTATCTGGCAGCGCCGCTATTGGGAACACCAGATCAGGGACGAGGCCGATTTACAGGCGCATGTGGATTACCTGCATTTCAACCCGGTAAAGCATGGTTATGTGCGGCAGGTAGCCGATTGGCCGTTTTCGAGTTTTCACCGTTACGTACGTCAGGGTTTATTGCCCGCAGATTGGGCGGGTACAGCGGTGATGTTGGGTCTGGATGAGTAGAGGCAGGGATGGGAGGCGCGATAAACGTTGGGCTTCATTTCATTCAACCCAACCTACCGGGCTGGTGTGTGAAAAAACGGTTATGCACTATCGGATGAACTACCCACAGAGCAGTTGATCGGGAAGATGGTATCTACAGTTTTAATCTATTAATAAAAGACTAAAAGACAAGGAGAACATAATTTGAGTAATATTGCAGAATGGGTTTCTGCTGCTGGTAGTATATTGGCAAGTTTAGTGGCATTGTATATGCAGAGAAAAGCAGAGAATGCTAGTAAATCAAAAATAAAAATTTCACTAGATGTTGATATAGAAGTGGATAATGAAATTATCAGGAGGGAAGTATTTGTTTTGACAATAGTTTCGGCAAGCCATTGTCCATGCTTTATAGCGGAGATAGGTGTTTTTGTACCTAAAAACAAGTCGTACATTAAATTAGAAGTTTTCGAGAGGCCAGAAAGAATTTCAGAACATGGTGAGTCATATAAGTGGTGTGGTGATCTTGATTCTGTAGCAGAACTTATTGCAACAAAAGTAGATGGTCCAACCAAGATTTTATTATATGCAAAAACAACTTTGAGCACCTTCTACTCAAGTGGTAAAAGTGTTTGTGAAGTTAATTTAGCAAAAAACATAGCAAATAGATTCGATTAGGAGTGACTGATGTTTACTGTGTGGGTATTACGAATTGCGATCATTGTAGGAGCATTTTATATACATTGGGCAATTGGGATTTGGGCGATTGTTGGTTTGTTTGCACATTTAAAATTAAAATAGGATATTAGATTAATATAAGCCCGGTAGGTTGGGTTGAGCGCAGCGAAGCCCAACGTTTACCGCGCGCAAGCCGTAGCCCGAATAAGGCACAGCCAGATCCAGTGTTGTTATCCAAAGCCGCAAAGCCCTGGCTTTTTTCACCGCAAATTTCACGAATTGACCACTGGCTTACCCCATCCACGCTTTTTAACCACCACGCCCGGCCAATAGTTGGCCGCATTGTCCAAGTATATTCAGCAGAGGCCACATCATGGGTTGGGATATCAGCTATCACCCGCTGGGTGAAAACGACGTCAGCGAGCTGTATTTCGCCGCCTTGCAAAACCCGCAGGCGGCGCAACAGCTGGCGGCGCAGGCCGGGCTGGGTGCGGAAGATGCCGAGCACCTGGCCTTGCGGCTGGACGAGGCCAGAAGCCTGCCGCCGGATGCGCCGTTCAATAGCGGGCACGCGTTCTACGTGGCCATCGTCAGCGGCTTTTTGCGGCAGCATCACTATATTCGCGGCGGCGCGTTTTCCTTTCTGGCAGACGACCCGGTGATGGCGCGCTATATCGGCGACTGGCGCACGCTGGTGCCACCAGCGTATCGGCAGGGCCAGTTTGATAATGTGCTTACGCACAATTACTGCGCGGGCGTGTACCTGCCTTATGCGTCGCTACAGGCCTTGCGCCGCGATGCCGACAGCGACCCGCACGTGCGCGCCATGCTGGAACAGCGGTTTTCCGATGGCCGGCTGGCGGTGTTATGGCAGGCGGTAGACGCGGCGCTGGCGCAGGGCATGGGCTTGATGGAGGCGTCGGAGGTGGTGGAGCCGAACCCGCTGGACCTCAACGCCAGCCGTAGCCGCTCGCGTTTACTCAATTGCCAGCCGGACGGTGCGCTGCTGTACGCCGAGGCGGCGCTGGCGCAGCTGGGCGATGCGCTGGCGTCGGCTACGCCGCAGCCTGCGGCTACGCGGCTGTCGCCTTTGTCGCCGCGTGCCTTGCTGGTGCTGTTCATGCGGCCAACGTCGTTTTTTGCCAGCCATGGCTGGCTGCATCTGCGGCCGGAGGCGTTAGCGGTGGCATGGCTGTGCGGTATCAGCTATGCCATGGCGCGGGTAGACAAATACCTGGGCCAGGCCGGGGCGGGCAAGGCGTCGGCGCTGGCGAGCTGGCTGGCGGAGTCGTGGGGGCGGTACTGGCTGCTGGTGCTGGCGGTGGGGGC
>JAIXTB010000330.1 GCA_027484385.1 Neisseriaceae bacterium
CATCACCAGACCTACATCACCAACCTGAACAACCTGATCAAGGGCACCGAGTTCGAAAATGCCTCCCTGGAAGAGATCGTAAAAAAATCCTCCGGCGGCATCTTCAATAACGCTGCCCAGGTGTGGAACCACACCTTCTACTGGTTTGGCCTGGCACCGAACGCCGGCGGCGAACCGACTGGCGCGCTGGCGGATGCCATCAACGCCAAATGGGGCTCCTTCGACGAGTTCAAGAAAGCCTTTGCCGCCTGTGCCGTTGGCACCTTCGGTTCCGGCTGGGCCTGGCTGGTAAAAAATGCCGATGGCAGCCTGGACCTGGTGTCCACCAGCAACGCCGCTACCCCGCTGACTACTGACAAGAAGCCCCTGCTGACTTGCGACGTGTGGGAGCACGCCTACTACATCGACTACCGCAACAGCCGCCCGAACTACCTGGAAGGCTTCTGGAAGCTGGTGAACTGGAACTTTGTTGCCGAAAACTTTGCTGCCTGATTGTTTACAGCATCGTGATGAAAAAGGCCCCTTACGGGGCCTTTTTTGTTGCCTGCCACAGCGCACTGCCCACCCGCAGGCGGGCAAGTGCTTACTGCTCGGCCGGCGTCTGGCTGATCATCACCTTGTGTTTCTGGCGCAGCTGCTCTAGATACGCAGCCATCACGCTTTGCGACGACATCTCACCCAACAGCATGCCCAGCTGGGCCGACTCCTGCGGGGCCAGTGCCTGGGCGGGCTGTACTTTGTCTACGCTGTACAGCACGTACTCGCCATTGTCACGCTTGACCCCGGCAAAAGCCGGTAGCTGCTTGGGGTTGGCCGCAAACACGGCGCGCAGCTCGGCTACGGGCGTACCGGCCGGGTTACGGCGCGACAGATTCTTCACCTCGCCCCAGGCAACACCGGCAGCTTTGCCCGCCTTCAGCTCGGCCAGCATGGCTGCACCGCGCTGCGCTGCCAGCTTGGCGCCCTCTTTGCTCACCAGCTCGGCACGGATGGTGTCCTGCACCTCGGCCAACGTGCGCTGACGCGCAGGCTGGTGTTCGGCGACACGCACTACCACCAGCGTGTTGTTACCCACGTCTACCGGCTCGCTATTGTGCTTTTTGTTCAGTACGTCATCGCTGAATGCCGCTTCCAGCAGTTTGGCATTGCCCAGTACGGCATCGCCCGGCTTGCCGGTACGCGGCAACAGCTCGCTCTGCTGGGCTTTCAGGCTCAGCGCGGTTTCTACCGCTTTGAGCGAATCGCCCTGCTGGTAGGCCAGCTCGCCCATTTTCTCGGCGGCCGCACGGTAAGCCGCGGCGGCTTTCTGCTTGCGCAGCTTGTCTACCACGGCGGCTTTTTGCGATTCGAAATCGCTGGCCTTGATCGCATTCAGTTGCAGGATGTGATAACCGAATTCGGTTTCTACCACTTCGCTGATCTGGCCCTGTTTCATGGCAAAAGCCACGCTCTCGAACGGCTTGGTCATCACGCCACGGCCAAAGAAGCCCAGGTCACCCCCGTTGGCCGCGGAGCCAGGGTCTTGCGAACGGGTCTTGGCCAGCTCGGCAAACTTGGCCGGGTTGGCACGCACTTCTTTCAGGATGGCGTCGGCTTGCGCCTTGACCTTGGCTTTGTCGGCGGCGGGTGCATTCTTGTCAACGGTCAGCAGGATGTGCGCTACCTGACGTTCTTCGGACGAGAACTCGCCAGCATTCTTGTCGTAGTAGGCCTTGGCATCCGCATCGCTGATGGTCAGCGCCTGCGCCATGGCATCCTGCGACAAGGCGATGTATTCCAGACGTACCTGATCCGTTGTCTTGAAGCGCTTCAGATTGGCCTCGTAATAGGCCTTGATCACGGCATCGTCCAGCTTGACGCTGGCTGCAAACTGCTCTGGCTTGAGGGTATAGGCGCGCACATCACGCACTTCGGACACCAGGGCGCTCATGCGTTCCGCCAGAGTACGGGAAACAAAGCTGCCGTTCAGGTACGGGGCCACCTGCGTTTGCAGCAGGATGTCACGGCTTACCTGGTCTTCAAACGCATCGGCCGTCATGTAACGGCCCTGCAGGAACTCGGTATAGCGTGCTGCACTGAAGCTGCCGTTTTCCTGAAAAGCAGGAATGCCGGCAATCACCTTACGCAGCTGTTCCGGGGCGACGGCCAGATGGTGGCCACGGGCTTCGGCCAGCAGCATTTCCTGGCGGATCAGGTTTTCCAGCACCGCTTGGCGGGATGCCGCATTGGCAGGTTGCCCTTCCAGCTGGCGTTCCACGTCTTTCTGGTAGATTTTGGCATCGCCCACTTTGGCCAGATACGGGTCTTCCACAGCGGCACTGTAGCTACCGACGCCGAAACCCACGAAGGTGAGCGCCACGGCACCAAGAATGATCTTGATGGCAAGATTGTTGTTCTGAACGAAATCAAACATGAGGTTCGGGGTCTACCAAAGAAACAAGGTGAACGTTGGCCGTTCACCTTGCTGATTGTCTGGTGGAGCCTGCTTTCGCAAACCCATACAGAGTGACTGGCATGCAGACACCCGGTGCAAGCACCGGGCAAGTGCTGATTACAGTGCGTCTTTCAGTGCTTTACCAGCACGGAATTTCGGAGACTTGGCAGCAGCGATGGTAATGGTCTCGCCAGTCTTCGGGTTACGACCACTACGCTCGGCGCGCTCGCCTACGTAGAAAGTACCAAAGCCTACAACAGTGACAGTGTCGCCAGCCTTCAGCGCATCGGTTACAGCATCGATCATGCCATCCAGTGCCTTGCCGGCAGCTGCTTTGGAAATGTCTGCCTTGGCGGCGATAGCGTCAATCAGTTCAGACTTGTTCACGTTAAGTCCCCTTTCGTCGTTCTCGGTGTACGGAGTACTGAATAAAACCGCTAGCTTTATAGCAAGGGCAAAATCCTTGTGTCAAGCGGCTTTCAGCGGGGGTGCTCATGTTTTCACCCCCTCCTGAAAGCTGATGCTAGCGCGGTTTTACCCGCAAATCAAAACAATGAGTCATTAATGTGTCATTGGCGCGGACTTTGTCGCAAGTTCAGCAGCGGCGGGCGTTACAGCCACCGCCTCTTCTGCCAGCGCTTGCGGCTCGCGTTCCAGCGCGTATGACAAAACCTCATCAATCCACTTCACCGGCAAAATTTCCAGCTTGTTCTTGATGTTAGCGGGAATCTCGGCCAGATCCTTCACGTTGCCTTTGGGGATCAGCGCACGTTTGATGCCACCGCGCTGTGCGGCCAACAGCTTCTCTTTCAGACCGCCGATGGGCAGCACTTCACCACGCAAGGTGATTTCGCCGGTCATGGCCACATCAGCACGCACAGGGATGCCAGTGAGCACGGAAACCAGCGCCGTGGTCATGGCGATACCGGCAGACGGGCCATCTTTTGGCGTGGCACCTTCCGGCACGTGGATGTGCATGTCGTGCTTTTCGTAGAAGTCCGGCTTGATGCCCAGCAGGCGGGCACGGCTACGTACCACGCTCATGGCAGCGGTGATCGACTCCTGCATCACCTCGCCCAGCTGGCCGGTACGAATGATGTTGCCCTTGCCAGGCAGCGCGACCGCTTCGATAGTAAGCAGCTCGCCGCCCACTTCGGTCCACGCCAGACCAGTGACCTGGCCGATGCGGTTTTCTTCTTCAGCGAGGCCAAAGTCGAAGCGACGCACGCCCAGATACTTCTCCAGGTTCTTGCCGCTTACCGTGGTTTTTACCGCTTTGTCCGCGCTGGCCTTCTTGCTGTGTTCGGTCACTACCTTGCGGCAGATCTTGGCCACTTCGCGGTCCAGGCTACGTACACCGGCCTCGCGGGTGTAGTAGCGCACGATGTCGCGTAGTGCGCTTTCCTGCACCACCAGCTCGCCCTCCACCACACCATTGTTCTTCATCTGCTTGGGTAGCAGGTACTTGGTGGCGATATTGACCTTCTCGTCTTCGGTGTAACCGGCCAGGCGGATGATTTCCATCCGGTCCAGCAACGCCGCCGGGATATTCAGCGAGTTGGCCGTGGCTACAAACATCACGTCGGACAGGTCGAAATCCACCTCGGCGTAATGGTCGGCAAAAGCATGGTTCTGCTCCGGGTCCAACACTTCCAGCAGCGCAGCAGAAGGGTCACCACGGAAGTCCGCACCCAGCTTGTCCACTTCGTCCAGCAGGAACAGTGGGTTTTTTACGCCCACTTTGGTCATGTTCTGCAGCACCTTGCCCGGCATGGAGCCGATATAGGTACGGCGATGACCGCGGATTTCGGATTCGTCACGCACACCGCCCAGCGCCATGCGCACGAACTTGCGGCCGGTAGCACGGGCAATAGACTGCCCCAGCGAGGTTTTACCCACACCTGGTGGCCCCACAAGGCACAAGATAGGCGCTTTCAGGCGGTCGACACGCTGCTGAACTGCCAGGTACTCCAGAATGCGCTCTTTGACCTTTTCCAGGCCAAAGTGATCTTCGTCCAGCACATCCTCAGCCGCATCGATATCCTTGCTGATCTTGGTCTTTTTCTTCCATGGCAGATCGATCAGGGTTTCGATGTAATTGCGCACCACGGTGGCCTCGGCCGACATAGGCGACATCATGCGTAGCTTTTTCAGCTCGGCCGTGACTTTCTCGCGGCCTTCCTTGGACATGCCGGCCGCCTTGATCTTGCGTTCCAGCTCATCCAGATCGTTGCCTTCTTCGCCCTCGCCCAGCTCTTTCTGGATGGCTTTTACCTGTTCGTTCAGGTAGTACTCGCGCTGGCTCTTTTCCATCTGGCGCTTCACGCGGCCACGGATGCGCTTTTCTACCTGCAGGATGTCGATCTCGCTTTCCATCATGGCCAGCAGGTGCTCGATACGTGCCTTGATGTCGAACATCTCCAGCACTTCCTGCTTGTTTTCCAGACGCAGCGGCAGGTGCACCACCACCGAATCAGCCAGACGCCCGGCCTTGTCTACGCCAGACAGCGACGACAGGACTTCGCTCGGGATTTTTTTGTTCAGTTTGACGAACTGCTCGAACTGCGCCAGCAGCGCACGGCGCAGCGCCTCCACCTCGGGCGTATCCTCGCTGTCAAACGGCAGCGGGTCGATGGTGGCGGTAAAGTATTCTTCGTGGTCCTGCACTGCGGCCAACCTGGCGCGCTGACGGCCTTCTACCAGCACCTTCACGGTACCGTCGGGCAGCTTCAGCATTTGCAGGATGCTGGCAATGGTGCCGATTTCGTGCAGGTCTTCCGACAGGGGTTCGTCCTTGTCGGCAGCACGCTGGGCAACCAGCAGGATCTGTTTGCCTTCGTCCATGGCCTTTTCCAGCGCCTTGATGGATTTGGGGCGGCCAACAAACAGCGGAATCACCATGTGCGGGAACACAACGACATCGCGCAGCGGCAATAGGGCCAGTGTGGTTTGATCTTTTAGTTCGGCGGGCTGTGGCATATCACCTAACCTTGCTCTTGGTGGAATTCAGTTAACAGGACAAATTAGGGCAAATTCATCCATATCAAGCATGCTAAAGCACTTAATAGTAGCTGCAAACAAAAACCGCCCTCACGGGCGGTTTGTTTCACTGCCTGGGCGGGCTCAGGCGGACTGGGCCGTATCCGGCGCAGCGTCTTCCTGCTGCAGGATATAGCTAGGCTTGTCACCCCGCTCGATCACTTTCTCGTCGACCACGACCTTGCTGACGCCTTCGAGGGACGGCAGCTCGTACATGGTATCCAGCAGCGAGCGCTCCAGAATGGAACGCAAACCACGCGCACCGGTCTTGCGAATCAGGGCTTGCTTGGCAATCACACGCAACGCGGAAGGCAGCACCTCCAGTGTTACCTGCTCCATGGCAAACAGGCGCTGATATTGCTTGATCAGGGCATTACGCGGCTGGGTCAGGATGCTCACCAGCGCTTCTTCGTCCAGCTCTTCCAGCGTAGTTACCACCGGCAGACGACCGATCAGCTCGGGAATCAGGCCAAACTTGATCAGATCTTCCGGCTCTACTTCGCGGAACAGGGTGCTGATGGACTTGCCATCTTCCTTGGACATCACCTCGGCACCAAAGCCGATCCCGCCTTTTTCGGAGCGGCGACGAATGATCTTTTCCAGACCATCGAACGCGCCACCACAAATGAACAGGATATTGGTGGTATCTACCTGGATGAATTCCTGGTTCGGGTGCTTGCGGCCACCTTGCGGCGGTACCGACGCTACCGTACCTTCGATCAGCTTGAGCAGTGCCTGCTGCACGCCCTCACCGGAAACATCGCGGGTAATCGACGGGTTTTCCGACTTGCGGGAAATCTTGTCGATTTCGTCCAGGTACACAATGCCGCGCTGGGCTTTGGTCACATCGTAGTCGCACTTTTGCAAGAGCTTCTGAATGATGTGCTCAACGTCCTCGCCCACATAACCGGCTTCGGTCAGCGTGGTGGCATCTGCAATGACAAACGGCACGTCCAGCAGCCTGGCCAGCGTCTGCGCCAATAGCGTCTTGCCGGAGCCGGTAGGGCCGATCAGCAGGATGTTGCTCTTGGACAGCTCTACATCGTCCTTGGTGCTGGGCGTGTAGAGGCGCTTGTAGTGGTTGTACACCGCCACGGCCAGCGACTTCTTGGCCGGGTCCTGGCCAATGATGTACTGGTCCAGCGAGGCGCGGATTTCCTGCGGCGTGGGCAGGGCTGGTGCTTCGCCCTGCTCGTCTACAGCACCGATTGTCGCTTCTGTTTCATCGCGAATGATGTCGCCGCACAGATCTACACACTCATTGCAAATGTAGACCTGCGGGCCGGCGATCAGTCGCTGCACTTCGTGCTGGCTTTTGCCGCAAAAAGAGCAGTACAGCAGCTTGTCCTTACTGCCTTTATCTGCCATCAGATAGACATCCCGAATTAAACGGCCGCATCCAGACGCGAGCTCAGCACCTTGTCGATCAGGCCGTATTCACGGCTCTGCTCGGCAGACATGAAGTTGTCGCGTTCGGTATCGGCTTGTACTTGTTCCATGGTCTGGCCGGTGTGCTTGGCCAGCAGCTCGTTCATGTGCGCCTTGGTTTTCACCAGTTCGCGGGCATGAATTTCGATGTCGGTCACCTGGCCGCTCAGGCCGCCACCGTACAACAGCGGCTGGTGGATCATCACGCGGCTGTTCGGCAGCGCAAAACGCTTGCCCTTGGCGCCTGCCGACAGCAGGAAGGCGCCCATGCTGGCTGCCTGGCCAATGCACAGGGTGGAAACGTCCGGTTTGATGAAGTTCATCGTGTCGTAGATCGACATGCCGGCGGTAATGGAACCGCCTGGCGAGTTGATGTACAGATAGATGTCCTTGTCCGGGTTTTCCGATTCCAGGAACAGCAGCTGTGCTACCACCAGATTGGCCGACTCGTCGGTAACAGGGCCGACCAGGAACACGATACGCTCCTTCAGCAGGCGGGAGAAAATGTCGTAGGCGCGTTCGCCACGGCCACTTTGCTCCACCACCATGGGCACCAGGCCCATACCTTGCGGTTCAAACATCGATTTCATCGACCTCTCCGGTATCAGTTAAACAGATCAGGCGTTGTTGCCCATCAGGGTTTCGAAAGAAACATCCTTCTGGATAACATTGGCGCGACCCAGCACAAATTCAACCACATTGTCTTCCAGCACCATCGAAGTCGGGCCTTCCAGGCGGCCGGCTTCGGCGTAGTACCAGTCGATCACGTCTTGCGGTTGTTCGTAGCTCTCGGCAAATTCTTCTACCAGGGCTTTGACTTGTTCCGGCTTGGCTTCCAGCTTGTTGGCTTCTACCACTTCAGCCAGGATCAGGCCCAGCGCTACGCGGCGCTCGGCTTGCTGGGTGAACAAGTCTGCCGGCAGCGGCATGTCTTTCAGCTGCATGCCACGTTGTTCCAGGTATTTGCGGGCCTGATCCATCAGACGGCCAACTTCCAGCTCTACCAGAGCCTTAGGCAGGTCGATCGGGGTCACGTCGATCAGGGCCTGCATCACGTTTTCTTTTACCTGGGCAGACAGGCGGCGCTTGACTTCACGCTCCACGTTTTTGCGGATTTCAGCGCGCATTTTGGCCACGTCGCCATCGGCGATACCCAGCAGCTTGGCGAACTCTTCGTTCACTTCTGGCAGCTCGGCAGCGGCAACGTTTTTCACGGTGATCTCGAAGCTGGCAGTTTTGCCGGCCACGTCTTTACCGTGGTAATCAGCCGGAAAGTTCACGGCAACAGTCTTGGTTTCGCCTTCTTTCGCGCCGATCACACCGGCTTCGAATTCTGGCAGCATCTGGCCTTGGCCCAGCATGAACGGGAAGTTCTCGCTGCTGCCGCCTTCGAAGGCTACGCCGTCGATGGTGCCTTTGAAGTCGATGATGACGCGGTCGCCGTCAGCCGCTGCGCGCTCTACACGGTTGAAGCGGGTACGTTGCTTACGCAGGATATCAACGGTTTTGTCGATTTCAGCGTCGGTCACTTCGGTGTTTGGCTTCTCGATGTCTTTGCCAGCCAGCTCACCGATGGTGATTTCCGGGTAAACCTCGAAAGCAGCAGCAAACTTGAAGTTTTCTGCATCGCCTTGAGCCGGTTCGAAACGCGGGTAGCCGGCTACGCGCAGTTTTTGCTCGACAGCAGCCTTGTAGAAGCTTTGCTGAACCTGTTCGCCCAGCACTTCTTCGCGCACTTGTGCGCCGTAGTTTGCTTCAACGATTTTGGCCGGTGCTTTACCTGGGCGGAAACCCTGAATTTTGGCAGTGCGGGCAACGCGCTTCAGGCGCTCGGCTACTTGTGCGTCGATTGCAGCCAGCGGCAGTGCAATGCTCATGCGACGCTCGAGGCCGCTCAACGTTTCCAGTTGTACTTGCATGTCCAATCCTTAGATTCAAAAGGTGTGGGGTTGAAGCCAGAAGCGGGAAAGCCCAACGGGTTGAGCAGAAATGCTCGGGGAACCATGCTGAATTTGCTTTCCTGCGCCATGAATTTTGTATTGTTAAGCAGCGTGTTTACCTGCAAAGCAGGCAAAACCAGGCAGCTAAAGCAAGGGGCGAGTATAGCATGCAGCGTCAAATTGAACAGTGCGTGATGCCAGCGCCCTGTCCTGCAAGCCATCGCGGCACATAGCCCTCGCGCAAGGCCAGGCCAATCCGCCACCAGCAAACCATGCCGCACGCCTTCATTGCCGCCAGCGTGCAGTGCCGGTATCGTACCGGCGATTGCACCTTGATACAGGCAAGACACCATGCCCACCCTCACCCATTTTGACAGCCATGGCCAGGCGCACATGGTAGACGTAGGCCACAAGGCAGAAACCCGGCGCGTAGCCGTCGCCACCGGCCATATCACCATGCAGCCGGCCACCTACGCCCTACTGCAGTCCGGCAGCAGCAAAAAAGGCGATGTAATCGGCATTGCCCGTATTGCCGCCATACAGGGCAGCAAGCGCACCGCGGACCTGATCCCGCTATGCCACCCGCTGGCACTAAGCCGTGTGGCAGTGGATTTCCACCCCGAAGACGCAGCCTGCCGCCTGCACATTACCGTTACCGCCGAAACCGTTGGCCGCACCGGCGTGGAAATGGAAGCACTCAGCGCCGTGATGGCCGGCCTGCTCACCGTATACGACATGCTGAAGGCCGTGGATCGCGGCATGGAGATTGCCGGGGTACGACTGCTGGAAAAACAGGGCGGCAAGAGCGGGCACTGGCACGCTGGCGACAACGACCACTTGGGAACCTGAATGATGAACACACTGCAAGATGTGCCGCTAGCGCAAGCCTACCGCCTGCTCAACCACGGCCCTACCGTGCTGGTGAGCAGCGCTCACGCCGGCCAGCAAAACGTGATGGCCGCCGCCTGGGCTATGCCGCTGGATTTTGACCCACCCAAGGTACTGGTGGTGATCGACAAGGCCACCCACACCCGCAAGCTGATGGAAGCCTCCGGCGAATTTGCCCTGAACGTGCCCTGCCGCTACCAGGCACAGGCCGTGGTAGCCGCCGGCAGCGCCAGCGGTGCCGACTGCGACAAGTTTGCCGCCAGCGGCCTGCAGGCCATGCCGGCGCAGCGCATTGCCGCCCCGCTAGTGCAAGGCTGCAGCGCCTATCTGGAATGCCGCATCATTCAGGAGCCGCACAACCAGCAGCAGTACGACCTGTTTATTGCCGAAGTCGTCGCCGCCCAGGCAGACAGCCGCGTATTCAGCCATGGCCGCTGGCATTTTGATGGCCACGACGCGCTGCGCAGCCTGCACCACGTGGCCGGCGGCCATTTTTTTGTCAGCGGCGACACCGTCAGCGGCCAGGCATAAAGCCGGCAGCAGGCAACAAAAAGCCCCGCAGTGTGATGCGGGGCTTTTTACTGGCTACCACGTGCGGGCGCTCAGGCGCTCACGGTCAGCTCGCGCAGATACTGCGGCACTTTGGCCGCGGTCACTTTCTGCAGCTTGCACAACACACCATGGCTCACCTGCGCCAGGCCGTGCTTTTGTCGCAAGGTGGCCTGCAAATACTGCAGCAAGTTGGCCGCCATCTCGGCATCGGCCAAGGCCCGGTGCGCCTGCCCCGTAGCCGGCAGGCCAGCCCAGCGCGTGAGCGTGCCCAGCTTGTGATCCGGCGCGGCGGGCAGCAGGCGGCGCGACAGCAACAGCGTGCAGACAAAGTCCTGCTGGCGCTGCAGGCCCAGCAAGCCGAGCTCGTAGTCCCAGAACTTGCGGTCAAAGCTGGCGTTATGCGCCACCAGGGGCGCCGTGCCGACAAAGGCCGCCGCCTCGCGCATGACCTGCGCCGCTGGCGGTGCTGCCTTGAGCATGGCATTGCTGATGCCGGTGAGCTGCTGGATCATGGGCGGCACCCACACGCCGGCATTCATCAGGCTTTGATAGCGGTCGACCACCTGGCCGTTTTCCAGTAGCACGATGCCGATCTCGGTGGCACGGCCATCAGGGCCTGGCCCGATGCCCGTGGTCTCGAAGTCGATAACGGCCAGCCTTTGGCTCATGCCAGCGCCTGCTTGGCTGCCTCGGCAGGGCTCAGGCCATCGTAGAACATGTCGGTATACCACTCGGCCTGCTCTTCGATGTGGTCTTGCGCTTCTGCCTCGGTGGCACCCGCCGCCACCAGGTGGGCTTCCACCTCGGTACACCAGGCCAGCAGCGCCAGGGTTTCGTCGTCCAGCTCGTCGATTTCGTTTTTCTTGCGCGACATGGTGCTTTCCTTTACTTACTTCGTCATTTAACAGCCGCGCATTGTACGCAGCTTTTGCCTGCCGCGCCCTAGCGCGTCATCAGGTCGCCGTACACCAGGCCCGGCTGCGGCTTGCGCTTGGCCGATGGCGCGTCGTACAGCACCAGCCAGGCATCCGGCCCGGCCCAGTGTGGCGGCAGCCTGCACAGCGCCTCGGCGCGGTCGGTGCCTTTGCCGTGCGGCAGCACCATATGCTCGGCCACACCTTCCCACCACAGCGCTGCGCCCTCGCCTGCCGCAACGCCAGCCAGCGCAGCACGGGCGCCCACCCAGCGGTACACCCGCACGGCACCATCCAGCACCATGGTGGGGCCGGCTAACAGCAGCAGATCGTCGCCATCCAGGTGCAGGTCTCGCACCCCCAGGCCTGCCAACGGCAGAAAATGCTTGCGATACAGCAGGCCGCTATCGTCCAGCGGTGCCAGGCACAGCTCGCCTTTGCGCTCCTCAAGGCGCAGCTCCAGCAAGCAGCTCCAGCCGCGCAGCACCGGCCCACGCAGACCCAATAGCAGCTTGCCGTCTACGGCGGCCAGGCCTTCCACGTCGAAACCGTTGTCTTTGCCGGGTATGGCCATGAACGGGGCCAGCTGCGGATCATCGGCCAGCAAAGTGGTGAGCTCGTTATATTTCTTCTTGCCTTTCAGCGTAGCTGCCGTGCGCCCGTCTGCCGTGGTTTTTTGCAGCGAGTACACACCGCCGCCCTCATCCAGCAGCGGG
>JAIXTB010000130.1 GCA_027484385.1 Neisseriaceae bacterium
AAAGGCATCGACCGCTGCTTTCAGTTCACGCGCGCCCTGCAGCGAATCTTCGTAGCTGGCAAAAACGATCTGGCTATAGGTTTCTACTACACTGGCGCGGTTTACGTCGGCAGCGAAGGCGGCCGGGGCGAGCAGGGCAGAACCAAGGGCGAGTGCAAGCAGGGTTTGGCGCATGAAAGTGAGTCTCTTTATTGGTTGTAAAAAGTAGTATTGATGATAAGTATTATCATTTGAGTAGTCAATCGGCACTTGCCGCCGTTTTATTTTGCGCCAAGCGTGCTTTTTGCTGGTGCCGCGCTGGGTGATGTGCTGCCTTCGTGGTATCCTTGCGCCCCTTTTTTTGCACAGTGACCCGTCACCGTTACATGCGAGACCCTTGCGATCACTACACTATCGACCTGATTGGCGGCACCCGCGCCAAGCCCGGGCGCAAGCCGCTGGGCGAGCGCGCCATGACGCCTGCCGAGCGCAAGCGCCGTAGCCGCGAGCTGCGCCGCAACCGTTTGCAGGAGCTATCGGTAACGGTAGAGCTGTCGCGGGACGCACAAAAGGCGCTAGATAAAATGATCGAATGGTGGGGGGTGAGTAAGAAAGAAGCCATCAACCGCGCCATGCTGATTGCTTGCCAGTCGCAAACCGGGCGCACGGGCACGCTGTTCGAATTTGATGCCGAGTTCCTGCTACCGCAGCCAGTGAAAAAGCGCAGCCGTAAAAAAGCGGAATAGGTAGCGTGCTAGCAAAAAAGCCAGTCGATCATGACTGGCTTTTTTTATTGCCACTTTTACTGCTACGCAGCGCGTCTTAATCGTTTTTCTTTTTGTCGCTGTCTGTGGGGATGGCGGGCAGGCCCTGCATGGCTGCGTGGCGGGCGTCGTCTTCGCTGTGCAGGTAGCGCCGCGTGGTTTGTATGCTGCCGTGGCGCAGGTTCTGGCTCACCATCAGCAGGCTGATGCCGGCATCCAGCTGGTGCGTGGCGGCGGTGTGGCGCAGCCAGTGCGTGCTGGCTTGCTGCAAGGTTGGCCGCATGGCGTCGGGGGCCTGCTCGGCGGCGCGTTGCAGGATTTCCTTGATCAATAGATACAGCGCCTTGTCGCTAATGCCTTGCTGTGCGCCGCGGCCATCGCCCAGGCGGCACAGCAGTGGCGTATCTTCCTGGCTGGCGGGTAGCGGACTCAGGCCCAGGTGCAGCCGGTAGCGCTGCAGGGCAGCCAGCAGCGGCGGGCTGACGGGAATGTCGCCGGTGCCGGTTTTGCCGTGCACGCGCCACCACCAGTTGCCGCGTTTCTGATGCATATCCCCCATGCGCGCTGTGCTGGCCTCGCTGCGGCGGGCGCCGCTGTAGTAAAGCAGGCTGAACGCCCAGATGGCGCGCTCGCGGTGAGCGACTTGTCGCGGCGAGTCTGCTGGGAGTGTCTGCAGGGTATGGCAGATATGCGCCCAGCAGTCGGCGTCAAAAAAGCGGCTGTTCTCTACGGTGCGGCGCTGCCGGGGGGCTTTGTGTAGCCGGAACGGGTTGCCGTTAAGGTGGCCAGCATGATTCAGATAGCTGTACAGCCCGCCCAGGATGGTAAAGGCGTGGTCGATACTGCTGGCAGAGAGCGGGCCGGTGAGGGGGCGCCATTGCGGGTGGCTGCGCGGTACGGCAGGCCCGATCCATTGCTCCGCCGGGTGGGGGTGCGCCAGAAAGCGCCGGTAATCGTGTACGTCTTCCCGCTTTACCTCGGCCAGGCTTTGCTGCCGGCTATTCAGCCAGAGCAGAAAGCGCTCGGCTTCTTTGCGGTAGCTGCGCAGGGTGGCGGGGCGCTGGGTGTATTCCGCCAGCCAGACCAGTACCGCTTCGGTGTCGCTGTGTGCGCTGATCAGGCTGTTTGGCGGGTTGGGGGCAAGTGCGGGCAGCAATTTGGCAGCTTTCTTTGGTAAAAACTTCCGATAAGTATAATTATCGGAAAATTAATTGGCAAATCATTAAAAAATACATGTAATACGTAATAAAAATAATGAATAGAAAAGGGTATAATGCGTAAAAATCAGGAGGAATTTATGGATATCTATGCGCGCATCCGTCAGGTGGCATTTGATATGGTGTCTGAGGGGGAGTGGCCTACGGTGGTAGAGGTGAGGGCGCGGCTGGGCACCGGCTCGAATACCACCATCAACAACACGCTAAAGCAGTGGCGGCAGGAATTTCTGTCACGCATGGCTACTAGCGTACGCCGGCCGGACTGGCCGCCAGCGCTGGCAGATGCATTTGGCCAGCTATGGCAAAAGGCTTGCGACGTGGCGGAGGAAAACCTGGCCGCACTGCGTGAGGAGGTTAATCTCAAGCTGGAGCAGGTGGTGGCCGAGTTGGCTGCAGCGCAGCGCGAGCTGGATGCACGGGCAGATCAGTTGACCAGCCTGTCCGGCGAGCTGGCACAGCAGCGCGAGCTGGCGCAGCAAGCTCGGCAGCAGCTAGCCGAAGAGCAGGGGCGGCGGCAGGCGCTGGAAGAAAGCCTGTCCGGCCTGGCGGCGTCGCTGGATGAGGCGCGTGCGCAAACCTTGTTGCAGCAAAAAGAGGCTGATGAGCGCGTGGCGGCGCTGGAGGCGCGCCAGGAAGCGCGTGTGCAGCAGCTGGCTACCGAAGCGGCGCAGCGCGAGGCGCTGGCGTACGAGCGCTTTGAGGGTATGCGCGTGCGCTTGTACGAGCAGGTGGAGGAGGAACGTACGCAAATGAAGCAGCGCACGCAGTTGCTGGAGCAGCAGTTGGCCGCATCACAGCAGCAGCTGGAAGCGCAGCGCAAGCAGCAGCAACAATGGCAAGCCGATAGTGCGCGCGAGCTGGGCAAGGCGGCGGCCATGCAAGAGGCGGCGGCGCAGCGCGAAGCGCAGCTGCAGCAAGCTTGCCAGCAGTGGCAGCAGGCCGATGCGGCGCGGCAGCAGCAGCTGATGGCACTGGCCGGCGAAGCATCTGCCATGCGCACCGAGCTACAGATTGTGCGCGAGCAGCGCATGCCACAGCTGCAGCAATGGCTGTTGCTGCATCGGGAGCAGTTGGCCGCACTGCCAGCGGACGAGGCGGCAGCGCAGCTGGCGGGGTGGCTGGGCTTATTAGCCGAATAGGCGGCTAAAGCGGGCGCAGATTTGCTCCAGTGCGGCGCGGTCGCTGTCGTCGAACGACGCCAGCTCGATGGAATCGACATCCAGCACGGCACGTACGGTGCCGCTCTGGTCCAGCAGTGGCACCACGATTTCCGAGCGCGACAGCGATGAGCAGGCAATATGGCCGGGGAAGGCATCCACATCCGGTACCACCAGTGTGGTGGCTTGCTGCCAGGCGCTACCACACACACCTTTGCCTTTGCGAATGCGTGTGCAGGCAATGGGGCCCTGGAAGGGGCCGAGTACCAGTTCGTCGTTCTTCACCAGATAAAAGCCGGTCCACAGCCAGCCGAAAGTGTGATGTATGGCGGCGGCTGTGTTGGCCATGGCGGCGATCAGGTCGTCTTCGCCATCAATCAGGGCAAAGGCCTGCGGTAGCAGGGTAGCGTAGCGTTCGGCCTTGGTCTGGCCGTCGATGATCAGGTTTTCAGCCACGGATCGAGTCCTTGTTAAAAGCAGGGAGGGCGGGCAGCATAACAAAAAAGCCGACGGCTGTGCCGCCGGCTTTTTTGTGGTGAGACTGGCTGCTGCGCGCGAGCGCACTGGCTTTGTAACGGGAGGGCCGCCGATGCGGACGGTTTGGTGAGGCGGCCCAGCTTTGCCGGGTTCGCTACTAAGCGGTGTCTTTTCTGGTGTGTGGCCCGCAAAAAAGCTGGCGGCTGTGACTCCGGCTTTTTTATTCCATGCACGGTGAGGCTGGCGCACGGAAGTGGCCGGTCTGGCTTTGTGGCAGCAGGGCTGTTGATGCCGCGCTTTGCGAGTGGCGAGGAGGTGGCCCGCTGGGTGAGGCTTGGTGAGGTGCGCAAAAAAGCCGGGGCTGCGCCCCGGCTTTTGATGTTTTGCGTGTGCAGCCTTACATCATGTGCTGGCCGCCATTGATGGCAAAGTCGGCACCGGTAATGAAGCCTGCGATGTCGCTGGCCAGGTAGTTCACCAAGCCGGCAATTTCTTCTGGCTGACCCAGGCGGCCAACCGGGATCTGGGCAATGATCTTGTTGCGTACGTCTTCCGGTACCGCCATCACCATGTCGGTGCCGATGTATCCCGGGCTTATGGTGTTGACAGTAATGCCTTTGCGCGCCACTTCTTGCGCCAGTGCCATGGTGAAGCCGTGCATGCCGGCTTTGGCGGCAGAGTAGTTGGTCTGGCCAAACTGGCCTTTCTGGCCATTGATGGACGAGATGTTGATGACGCGGCCAAAGCCACGCTCCAGCATGCTGTCCACTACCGGTTTGCATACATTGAACAGGGAGTCCAGGTTGGTGCTGATCACAGCATCCCAGTCGGCCTTGCCCAGTTTGCGGAAGCTGCTGTCGCGGGTGATGCCGGCATTGTTTACCAGTACGTCTACCGGGCCGATGTCGGCCGTGATTTTGGCGATGGCTGCCTGGCAGGAGTCGAAATCGCTCACGTCGCATTGTACGGCGTGTACCTCAAAGCCCAGGCCTTTCATGTCAGCTGTCCAGGCTTGCTCCTTGCCGGGGCGGCTGTAGGTGGTGACGACGGTATGGCCGGTTTGCGCCAGGGCTTTGCAAATGGCGGTACCGATACCACCCATGCCACCGGTAACCAGTGCGATACGTTTTGTCATGGTGCTGACTCCTTGTCTGTATGTAATGTGGGTACACACATTACCGTTGAAATTTTTCTTCTGGGTGACAGATTAGAGTCAGCATCATGAAATGTAAATGGTGTTTTCCCTTATAGATATTATTTATTTTGCATTTTGCGCATGGGTGATGAGTTTTTGCAGAAGCTCAAGGCGCATCGGGCTGATCAGTTTCTCTTCGCAGGCTTGTTTGATGGCGCAGGAAGGCTCCATCCGGTGGGTGCAGTTGTGAAAGCGGCACTGGCCAATATAAGGGCGTACTTCCGGAAATAGCGCGGGTAGGTCTGTGGCGCCTATGTGGCCCAGGCCAAACTCTTGCAAGCCGGGCGAGTCGATCAGATGGCTTTCGCTGTCCAGGTGGTACAGTGCGGCGTGGGTGGTGGTGTGTTTGCCGGAGTCCAGCGCCACGGAAATGTCCCCCACCCGCGCGGCAGCCTCGGGCAGCAGGGCATTGGTGAGGGTGGACTTGCCCATGCCGGATTGTCCGACAAGTACGCTGGTGTGGCCTTGTAGCAGTGGGCGCAGTTCGGCAGCACCATCCAGTGCGCTGACCACGGCCAGTTTGTAACCCAGCTTTTCATAAGCGTGCAGCTTGCTTAGCCAGGCGGCTGTTTCTGGCAGGTCGCGCTTGTTGACCAGAATGACCGGCTCGATGTCGGCGGCTTCTGCGGCGAGCAGGCAGCGGTTCAGCAGCTCTTCGTTGGGGCTGGGTACGGCGGCGGTTACAAAGATGATACGGCTCACGTTGGCCGCAATCAGCTTGGTGCGCCAGTCGTCCTGGCGATACAGCAGGCTGCTGCGCTCGTCTACCGATTCGATGACGGCTTGTTCGTCATTGATGATGCTGAGCTGTACGTGGTCGCCGCAGGCAAAATCCACGCGCTTGCCGCGGCTGGTGCAGTCATAGGTGCGGCCGGCGGTTTCTACAATGAAACGGCGGCCGTAGCTGCGGATAATCTGGCCTGGTTGCTTCATGCGCGGGGGAGCAGGGCTTCTGCTTTGGCGGCGCAGATAAAGTCATTCAGCGTCAGGCCGCCGGCGTCGTGGGTGCTGAAGCGCACCACGGCGCGGTTGTAGTGCACCGACATGTCAGGGTGGTGGTCTTCTGCGTGGGCTACCCAGGCGAGTGCATTCACGAATGCCATGGTTTTGTAGTAGTCGTCAAACATGAAGGTTTTGACCAGTTCGATGCCTTCTACTTGCCACTGCGGCAGGTGGCCCAGCAGTTCGCTAACGGTTTGCTGGCTTAGCGGGTGGGCGCCGTGTTGCGCTTCGCAGTGAAGCTCGAGCAGATTCATGTTGTGGTTCCTTGCAGATGGGCGATACGCAGGCTCGCCGGTGGGTGGGAGTCGTAAAACGCGGAGTGTAGCGGGTCTGGCGTGAGTGTGCTTGCATTGTCACGATAGAGTTTTATCAGGGCGCTTTGCAGGGCGCCGGCCGAGCTGTGAGCCACGGCGTAGCTATCTGCCTGGTATTCCTGATGGCGCGATAGCAGGCTGCCCAGCGGCGCCAGGAAAAAGGTAAAGGCGGGCGCGCACAGTATGAATAACAGCAGCGAGTTGGCCGGGTTGCCCTGGCTGACATTCAGGCCGGTATGGAAATCGCTGTTGTGAAGCAGCATGGCGAAAACGGCTAGAAAAATCAGGGTGCTGACAAAGGTAAGCGCCAGCCGGGTGCGGATGTGGCCGTGGTGGAAGTGGCCCAGCTCGTGCGCCAGTACCGCTTCGATTTCATCGGCATCCAGCTGCTCAAGCAGCGTGTCAAAAAATACGATGCGCTTGTTTTTGCCCAGGCCGGTAAAGTAGGCATTGCCATGGGCAGAGCGGCGCGAGCCATCCATGACAAACAAGCCTTTGCTGGCAAAACCGCAGCGCTGCAGCAGTGCCTGGATGCGGTTTTGCAATGTGGCGTCTTGCAGCGGTGTAAAGCGGTTGAAGCGTGGCGCAATCAGTGTGGGGTAGGCCCAGCTGAGCAGCAGCACAAAGCTGCACCAGGCTAGCCAGAGCCATAGCCAGAAGTACGCGCCGCCGTGCGCTAGCAGCCATAGTGCTGCGGCGAGGAGCGGCGCGCCGATCACGATGCCCAGTAGCAGGCCGCGTAGCAGGTCGGCGGCAAACAGCGCAGGCGTGGTGCGGTTGAAGCCAAAGCGGCGCTCCAGCACAAAGGTGCGATACAGAGAAAGCGGCAGCCCGGCACAGCTGCTGGCAAGCAGGCATAGGCCCAGGGTGGCCATGCCCGCAAGCAGCGTGCTGTCAAACCAGCTGTCAGCCAGCTGTGCTGCCAGGCTGATACCGCCGCCAAAGGTCAGTAGCAGTACGGTGGCGGTGTCGAGTAGCAGGCTGGCAATATGCAGCCGGGTACGGGCGCAGGTGTAGTCAGCCGCTTTCTGGTGGGCTTCCAGGGTAATGCTGTGGGCAAAGCTGGCGGGTACCTGCTGCCGGTGGTGGCGCACGTGCCGGATCTGGCGGTGTGCTAGCCAGGCTTGTATCGCCAGGCTGCTTAGCAGGGCTAGCAGGGTGGCCCATGAAAATGCATTCATCAAGTGCGTTTGCCCTGTGTGGGTAAATATCAGAAAATGGCTGAATTTTGAAAGAAGCTCATTATGCCGCAAGAACCGACACACCTCATCTGGCTGGACATGGAAATGACCGGCCTGAACCCGGATGGCGACCGCATTATAGAGGTAGCCATGATCATCACCGATAGCCAGCTGAATGTGGTGGCCGAGTCGCCGGTGATTGCCGTGCATCAGTCTGACGGCGTGCTGGATGCTATGGATGACTGGAACAAGAACACCCACGGCAAGTCTGGTCTGGTGGCTCGCGTCAAGGCATCCACTGTCAGCGAGGCGCAAGCCGAGCAGGTATTGCTGGCATTCTTGCAGCAGCATGTACCGGCGGGCAAATCCCCCATGTGCGGCAACTCCATTTGCCAGGATCGCCGCTTCATGGCGCGCTGGATGCCAAACCTCGAGGCGTATTTCCATTACCGCAACCTGGATGTTTCCACCCTGAAAGAGCTGTGCAAGCGCTGGCGGCCAGAGCTGGCCAAAGGTGTGGTGAAGAAGGGCAAGCACGAGGCGTTGGCCGATATTCTGGAGTCCATCGAAGAGCTGCGCTACTACCGCGAACATTTCCTGAAAGTGTAACGCCTGCCCATGTCTACCGACCGTACCTGCATTAACGAGCAGCCCGTCTGGGCCCGCTTGCATCAGCACCAGCGCGCCACGCGCCATCTGCACATGAAAGAGCTGTTTGCGCAGGATCCGCAGCGTTTTGACCGCTATTCCCTGCAGCTGGATGGCCTGATGCTGGACTACGCCAAAAACCGTATTACCGACCGCACGCTGGAACTGTTGCAAGAGCTGGCCCAGGTAGCAGACCTGCCTGGCTGGATGCGCAAGATGCGTGCCGGTGAGCGTATCAATATCAGCGAGAAGCGCGCCGTACTGCATAGCGCCTTGCGCTTGCCTGCGCATGCCAGCCTGCCGCTGGATGGTGAGGATGTTGTGCCGCAGGTGCATGCGGTGTTGCAGCGTATGGCAGCTTTTTCGCAGCGGGTGCGTTCGGGGGCGTGGCTGGGCTTTAGCGGCCAACGTGTCCGCCAGGTGGTGAATATCGGCATCGGCGGCTCGGACTTGGGCCCGCTGATGGTGGCCGAGGCGCTCAAGCCCTATGCCGACCCGGCGCTGACTTTCCATTATGTGTCCAATGTGGATGGGCAGCATCTGGCGCAAGTGCTGCAGCAGTGCGATGCCGCTACCACACTGTTTATCGTGGCATCGAAATCGTTTGCCACGCCGGAAACCCTGCTGAATGCCCAGGCGGCGCGGCGCTGGTTTTTGCAGTATGCGGGCGAGGCGGATATCGCTCGCCATTTTGTCGCGATATCCACCAATGCGCCTGCCGTGCAGGCCTTTGGTATCGATACGGACAATATGTTCGGTTTCTGGGACTGGGTGGGTGGGCGTTATTCCGTTTGGTCGGCGATTGGCTTGCCGGTGATGCTGCAGATTGGTCCAGAGCGTTTTGCCGAGTTTCTGGCCGGCGGCGCGCGGATGGACGAGCACTTCTTTAACACCCCGTTCGAGCGCAATATCCCTGTGCTGCTGGGCTTGATTGGTATCTGGTACAACACCTTCTATGGCGCGCATACGCACGCCATCATGCCTTACGACCACGGCCTGCGCCGCTTGCCGGCACATATTCAGCAGATGGATATGGAGTCCAACGGCAAGCGGGTGGGCCGTTATGGCGAGCAGCTGGATTTTGACACCGGCCCGGTGATCTGGGGCGAGGAGGGGGTGAATAGCCAGCATGCTTTCTTCCAGCTCTTGCACCAAGGCACGCGCCTGGTGCCGTGCGATTTCATTATTGCCATGAATACGCACTACCCGGTGGGAGATCAGCACCGTGTACTAGTGGCCAACTGCTTTGCCCAGACCGAGGCGCTGATGCGCGGCAAGACCGAGGCGGAAGTGCTGCAAGAACTGAGCCATATCAGTGGTGACGAGCTGGACATGCTGCTACCGCAAAAACTGTTCCCGGGCAACCAGCCCAGCAATACCATCGCACTGGACAAGGTAACGCCCTACAACCTGGGTATGTTGCTGGCCATGTACGAGCATAAGGTGTTTGTGCAGGGGGTGATCTGGGGGGTGAACTCGTTTGACCAGTGGGGCGTGGAGTATGGCAAGCAGCTGGCCAGCCGTTTGCTATCCGAGCTGGAGGCCGGGCAAGTCGCGGCCCATGATGCCTCTACCCGCGGCTTGATGCGCCACTTTATGGAGCGCAACCATGCATCTGCATGAACTGGCGGCGCAGCTGGGCCAACAGTTGGCCGCAGCGGGGCAGCGTGTGACGGTAGCCGAATCCTGCACCGGCGGCGGTGTGGCGGCAGCGCTGACCGCCATTCCTGGCAGCTCGGCCTGGTTTGATCTGTCGGTCGTGACGTATAGCAACGAAGCCAAGCAGCGTTTGTTAGGCGTGCCGCAGGCAACATTGCAGGCGCACGGTGCTGTGAGCTTGCCGGTTGCTGCTGCCATGGCTGAAGGGGCGCGTGCGCTGGCTGGGGCCGACTGGGCCATGGCGGTTACCGGCATTGCGGGCCCAGGCGGCGGATCGGCAGAAAAGCCGGTAGGAACAGTATGTTTTGCCGTGGCGCATGCAACTGGCACGCAGACGCGCTGTTGTCATTTTGATGGCGACCGTGATGCGGTCCGCGCCCAGGCAGTTGTGTGGGTGCTGGGCTTTTTACAGAGCTGTCTTTCCGGACAGGGCGCTGCATAATCACGATAAAAAATGCTTTCTGTGTGCCCCTTGTGTGATATTTATGCAAAAACGCAGGTGTCGCACCGTGCGGCTATGCGTATAATCACGCCCCTGCTCGCATAATTGAAGCAGGCTTGTTGGCGCTAATGCGACGGTAAGCCTGCTTTACTAATATGTTGGCCGTGTGTAGCGGCAAGATTATCGCTACTATGAGTCAGCCACTTTACAGACACGACGTTGGGAGAGACATCTCATGCAAATTACCAAGAAAAAGAGCCTGGCTGTTGCTGCTGCAACCCTGATGGCTGCGGCTTCATCCAGTTTTGCCTTCACCCCTGCCGTGGTCTATGACCAGGCTGGCAAATTTGACAAGAGCTTTAACGAAGCGGCCTACACCGGCGCCGAACGTTTCAAGAAAGCCACTGGTGTTGCTTACCGCGAAGCGCAGATCGCTAACGAAGCACAAAAAGAACAAGTGCTGCGTAACCTGGCGCGCAAGAACGTTGACTTGGTCATTGCTGTTGGTTTCTCCTTTACCCAGGCTGTACAGACCGTTGCTGCTGAATTCCCGAAAGTGAAATTCGCCATCGTGGATGATGTGGCCAAAGGTGAAAACGTACAGTCGGTGATCTTCAAGGAACAGGAAGGCTCCTACCTGGTGGGCATGGCGGCTACCCTGGCGTCCAAATCCAAAAAAGTGGGCTTCATCGGTGGTATGGATGTGCCGCTGATTCGTGCTTTCGGCTGTGGCTATACCCAGGGCGCCAAGGCAGCCGATGCCAAGGTCGAGGTGGTATCCAACATGACCGGCACCACCCCGCAAGCGTTTAACGACCCGGCACGCGGTGGCGAGCTGGCTCGCAGCCAGTTTGACCGTGGCGTAGACGTGGTATTCCACGCCGCCGGCGGTACCGGTATGGGCGTGCTGCAAGCTGCCAAAGACAAGAACAAACTGGGTATCGGTGTGGATTCCAACCAGAACCACCTGTTCCCGGGCTTTGTGCTGACCTCCATGCTCAAGCGCGTAGACAATGCTGTTTACCAGCTGATGCTGGATGGCCAGAAAGGCACCTGGAAGCCAGGCGTGGTGACCATGGGCCTGAAAGAGGGCGGTGTGGATTGGGCGCTGGATGCGAACAACCGCAAGCTGATCAGCAAAGATATCGAAACCAAAGTGAACCAGGCCAAGAAAGACATCATTTCTGGCAAGGTAAAAGTGGTTGACTACCGCGCTGGCAATAGCTGCCCGGTAAAATAATGTTGTAATCGTCTGTTTGATCCAGACGACTTGTGCGGCAAGCAGTTCATTCTGCTTGCCGCACTTTATTGTGTCTGCGGTGGCGGTATAGTGAAGCCTGTCGCTGCAGATCGACCCGGCTGCAGCTTGGCCCGGGAGGGGTAGGTCCCCGTGTGCTGCTTGGCAGGTTTGCCATGTAGCCCGCCGGGGGAGGTGGCCAGCCGGGCTGGCTACTGTCTGATTATCGCGTTTCGCGTGGCGCGTGCGGCAAGCAATACCCTGCTTGCCGCGCTTTGTTGTGCCTGCCGTATGCAGGGCGCTATATGGAAACGGCATTTTAACCGAGAGCGAGATCACTATGGCCGAATTAGCCATCGAGCTCATTGGCGTGAACAAACACTTCGGTGAAGTGCATGCCAATAAGAACATTACTTTCGGAGTTCGCAAAGGTACCGTTCACGGCATTATTGGCGAGAACGGTGCCGGCAAATCCACACTGATGAGCATTATCTACGGCTACTATCAGGCGGATTCCGGAACGATCAAGATTAACGGCAAGGCCGAGCGCATTCGTTCGTCGCATGCGGCTATTGGCCTGGGCATTGGCATGGTGCATCAGCATTTCATGCTGGTAGACCCGTTTACCGTGCTGGAAAACATTGTGCTGGGTGCTGAAGGCGGCGTGACGCTGGAGGGCAGCCTGGCTGCCGCGCGTACCCATCTGCAAAAGCTGAACCAGGACTACGGCCTGCAAGTTGACCCGGACGCGATTGTGGGCGAGCTGGGGGTGGGCACGCAGCAGCGTGTGGAGATCC
>JAIXTB010000232.1 GCA_027484385.1 Neisseriaceae bacterium
GAAACTGGTTAATCCGGCAGCGAATGAAGTATATAAAGGCGAAGATGGTTTGTTTCGCCTGAATAGCGGCCAGGATGCAGATGCCGACCCGGTAGTAAAAGTAAGGGCCGGTTATCTGGAGGGTAGTAATGTTAATGCGGTAGATAGCCTGGTTCAGATGATTAGCCATGCCAAACATTACGATCTTAGTGTAAAGTTGATGCAAACTGCCGAGCAAAACGGCAAGCAGGCAACGCAAATATTGTCTGTTGGCTAAATAGAAAATAACACCGGGTAGGTATTTAATTATGATGCGTTCGCTTTATACGGCCAAGTCGGGTATGGAATCCAGCCAGTTTCGTCTGGATGTGATTTCCAATAACCTGGCTAACGTGGGAACCAAAGGTTTCAAGCGTAGCGCTGCGGTTTTTGAAGACTTGATGTACCAGACCCTGCGTACGCCTGGCTCTCGCCTGCAAACCGGCGAAACCTTGCCTACCGGCTTGACTGTGGGTCTAGGCTCGGCCCCGATGGCAACAGCGCGTGTGCATACCGAAGGTGGCCTGAGTACCACGGGTAATGTGTTTGACCTGGCAGTCAACGGCCGTGGCTTTTTCAAGGTGCAAACCCCGGACGGCCAAACAGCCTACACCCGCAATGGTCAGTTCCAGCGTGGTGCCACAGGGCGCCTGGAGACGGCAGAGGGTTACCCGGTACAGCCGGAAATCTCTGTGCCGGACGGCACGGCGTATCAGGTATCTGAGGATGGTGCGGTGTCGTATCTGGCACCTGGTGCAACCGAGCGTACCCAGGCTGGTCAGCTGGAGCTGGCTGATTTTATCAATCCCGCAGGCCTGGATGCGATTGGTGGCAATTTGTATCTGGAAACCGCCGCTTCTGGCGCGGCGGTCACCGGTACGGGCGGCTTGCTGGGTTTTGGCAAGATCAAATCCGGTTTTCTGGAAGAGTCGAACGTTAATGTGGCGGAAGAGCTGGTCAGCATGATCCAGGCACAGCGTGCTTACGAAATGAACTCGCGTGCCATCAAGACTTCTGACGAAATGCTGCAAAGGCTGACTCAGCTTTAATGTGGGGAATGGCGATGACTAAGTGGCTAGGCATGGCAGGCATGGCGTTCGCGCTGTTGAGCCTGGCGGGGTGCAGTACACAAAGTGCCCCCATTACGCATCAGCCGATGTCTGTCCGGCCGCAACCGCTGCCGATGGCCATGCCGACAGACGGTTCCATTTTTCAGACCAGTAACTATAAGCCGTTTTTTGAAGACCAAACCCCGGTAAGAGTGGGTGATTTGCTTACCGTGCAGATTCGCGAAAGTACGACATCTTCCAATAAGGAAGACTCTGCCGGGCAGCGTAATTCGAGCATTAATGGCAGTATTGCGGCCAACCTGTCGCTGCCATTTTTCCCGGGTGCGCTGGAAAGAAAACTGGGTGGCACCAGCCTGAGTGGTTCGGGCACGGCGAGCGAGCAAGGCAAAACCAGTAGTAACAATAGTAGCTCCTTCAACTCGTCCATTACGGTAACCGTGGTTGATGTTTACCCCAACGGTAACTTGCTGGTGAGCGGTGAGAAGCAAATGAAGATCAACAGCGAACACGAGTTTATCCGCCTGTCCGGCGTGGTGAACCCCCGCGATATCAAGCAGGGCAATACGGTAGAGTCCACCCGCATTGCCGATGCGCGGATCGAGCAGCTGAATGAGGGCCGCGGCCGCGCATACAATGACACGGGCTGGTTGCAGAAGGTTTTCTTGTCTGTGCTGCCGTTTTAGTTGCCAGGGCCACGCGATGAAACGTATCTGGATGGTAGTGGGCATCTGTCTGCTGGCCTCGCAAGCCATGGCGGCACAGCGTCTGAAAGAGCTGGTTAATGTGGCGGGTGTGCGCTCCAACCCTTTGCTGGGCTATGGTCTGGTGGTGGGTCTGGATGGCAGTGGTGACAAGGCAGGGTCGTCGCCTTTTACCAGCCAGTCGCTTGCCAGCATGCTGAACCAGCTGGGGGTGCAGGTGCCCGTGGGAACCAAGCTCGACCCGAAAAATGTGGCGGCAGTGACGCTGACGGCAACGATCCCGCCTTTTGCGCGCCGTGGCCAGGCCATGGATGTGACGGTGTCGTCGGTAGGGGATGCCAAGAGTTTGCGCGGTGGTACCCTGCTGATGTCGCCACTGAAAGGTGCCGATGGCCAGATATATGCCCTCGCGCAGGGTAATGTCGTGGTGGGCGGGGCGGGTGCCTCCTCGGGTGGGAGCAAGGCCCAGGTAAATCACCTCAGCGTTGGCCGCATCCCTGCTGGCGCAACGGTGGAGCGCGAGGTGCCGAATGCTTTTGCGAGTGGCGAAGTGATTGCGCTCAACCTGCAGGAGTCTGATTTTACGACCGCCAACCGTGTGGTACAGGCGGTAAACAAGGAATTTGGCCCGAGCGTGGCCAGGGCAGTAGATGGTGGCTTGATCGAGGTGCGGGCGCCGCAAGACAGTAATGCCCGTATCCAGTTTTTGGCACGGCTGGAAAATATTGCCGTCGAACCGGCAGAAGTTTCACCGGTGGTTATCGTGAATGCTCGCACGGGTTCTATCGTGATGAACCGTGCCGTCAAGATCGAGCCCTGCGCTATCGCTCACGGTAATTTGTCGGTGACGGTGAATGGCAATAGTAATGTCAGCCAGCCGCCAGCTTTGAGTGGTGGGCAGACAACCGTCACCAATCAGGCTGATATTGCGATCAAGGCCGATGGTGGCAAGGTGCTGAGCTTGCCGGGTAGCGCTTCGCTGTCGCAGGTAGTCAGTGCATTGAATTCCGTGGGGGCGACCCCGCAAGATCTGGTTTCGATTCTGCAGGCGATGAAATCGTCTGGCGCCTTGAAGGCGGACCTGCAGATTATTTGACACAAGTTGATAGGCACTCCGTTATTTATGGAGTTTTGGTGGGCGATACCTTCGGTATCGCCCCTTTTTTTTGTGCTATTGGCAAGCTGGCCTGATATTTGCTCTTTTGCTTGGTCGATAAAGGATTTGTCACCATGATCAACCCCAACAGCACAGCCAATCGCCTGGCGATGGACCCGGAAGCCACGCGGGCCATGAGCGATTTGGCAAGAAAAGACCCCAAAGAGGCAGTCCGGCAAGCGGCTGGCCAGTTTGAGGCCATGCTGATGGGGCAGCTGATGTCGTCCATGCGCGCTTCTTCTTTGAGTGATGAAGAAGATAGCCAGGAAATGGATACCTATCGCGGCATGTACGACCAGCAAATCGTACAGACCCTGGTGCAGGCCGGTGGTTTTGGCTTGGCCGATGCCTTGTCCGGCTACCTGTTGAAATCCCTGCCGGATGTGCCGGCAGAGATTGCCGCCGACCAGCCGGCATTGCCTGCGGCGCCGGTCGTCAGAAAAGCCCTGGACGCGTATGAGGCTGCGGCAGTACCGGCGCAAGTGGTAGGCAGTAGCAACGAGCCCTTGTCCGGTAACAAACAGTCGTTTGTCGCCGCCATGCTTCCTCATGCCAGCCAGGCGGCAGCCAAGCTTGGTGTGGCACCAGAGGTACTGGTAGGGCATGCGGCGCTTGAGTCAGGCTGGGGACAGCGTGCTATTCGCCACCCGGATGGCCGCAATAGCTACAACCTGTTCGGTATCAAGGCGACGCCAGGGTGGAAAGGCGATGTTGTCGCGACCATGACCACTGAGTACGAGGGTGGTGTGGCGCAAAAGCAGATAGGTGCATTCCGTTCTTATCCGTCACTGCAGGCAGCATTTGATGACTATGCCCGTTTGCTGTCTGACAACCCGCGTTACCAGCAGGCGCTGAATCAGGGCCAGAACGGCGCAGGTTTCGCTACCGCCTTGCAGCGCGGTGGTTATGCCACCGACCCGGCGTATGCGCAGAAGTTGCAAGCTGTGATTCGTACCGTTGCCAGTATTTGATGCTTCATTAATTGGCAATGCTGTCGATAAACAGTATTAAGGAGAATTGATATGAGCGGTAGCATTTTCGGTATTGCGGTGACGGGTCTTAATGCGGCCAAGGCAGCACTGGAAACCACCAGCCACAATATTGGCAACGTGAATACGCAAGGCTATACCCGTCAGACAACTACGCAGAAGGCAAGCGACCCGTTGTTTGAGGGGTATGGTTTTGTGGGCACGGGTGCCAACCTGACGGGTGTAAACCGTATCTTCGATCAGTTCACCGAAGGCCAGCTGCGGGACGTGAATGCCAAGGTGGCATCGCTCGATGCGCAGACACAGTCTTTGCAGGATCTTGATAACCTGATGGCAGACTCCAATGCGGGTTTGTCGTCGGTGATTCAAGGCTTTTTCAGCAGTATGCAAACGCTGAATACCCAGCCATCTTCAACGGCTGCACGCCAATCGGTACTCAGCCAGGCACAGGCGCTGGCTGGTCGTTTTGCGGCCATTGGCAGCCGGGTGGAAGAGCTACGCCAAGGCTTGTCGATACAGGCAAACTCCAGCGTAGAGAGCATTAATGCGTACTCGACCGAGATCGCCAGCATCAACCGGCAGATTGCCACGCTGCAGCAGGGTGCCGGCAGGCTGCCAAACGATCTGCTGGACCGCCGTGATGCCCTGGTGCAGAAGCTTAACGGCATGATCAAGACGGATGTCGTGGTGCAGGATGATGGCAGCTACAGCATTTTTGTTGGCCAAGGTCAGGCGTTGGTGCTGGGTGACCAGGCGGGTAAAATGGTGCTGGAGCGCGTAAATCCGGATGACCCGGATGCCATTTCGATTGGTATTTCCATTCCCAACGTCAATGGCACCATTGCCATCGACCCGTCCCGCATGGGTGGCGGCAAACTGGAAGGCATCATGGGCGTGCTGGGGACGGATGTGCGTCGTATCCAGACCGACTTGGGCCGGATGGCGGTAGAGCTGTCCGATGCGTTCAACCGTCAGCACGCTCTGGGTTATGACCTGACCGGCCAGCCCGCAGCGGGGGCTTTGTTCTTCGCGGATCTGACTGCCGAGCGCACGGCTGCCGAGGTCACCGGTGCCAGCCCGGACAAACAGGCGTTCTACATGCGCCAAGCGCTCGACAAGTTTGCCGTAGTCATTGCGGACCCGTCCAAAATCGCCGCGTCATCCGCGTTGCAGGGCAAGAATGTGGCCGACCCGGTGGCCGGCAAACCGAGTATTGCGTCGATCTGGCAAACGGCCAACTTGCATCGCTCAACTACGCCAGCGCTGGATACCAACCCCAGCCTTAGCCAGGTACTGGCCCAGGCCACACCGGCGGTTAGCAGTCTAAACCTGCATTACGACCCTGCCGCGACGGGTGTACAGTTTTCCGTTACCGCTGTGCCGGGCTTGACGATCAGCGCGATACAGCTGTCAACCACACAATCAGGTGTGTATGAATTTACGGTGCAAAGCGGCAACGACAAGGTCAATATCCAGTTCAAGCCCGAGGGCGTGTCGACGACGGCACAAGATATCACCCTGAGCACCAAGGTGCCGGGCACGCTTGCCGCGCAAGACAACGCCAACATGCTGGAAATGTCGCGCCTGCAAACCAAGCCACTGGTGCGGCCAACGCCTACTGCATCGTCCAACCTGGTGCCACCGCTTAGTGATAAGCCCACCACCAATCTGCAATCCTTCTACGGCCAGATGGTGAGTTATGTGGGTAACCGTGCCAATGTGGCCAATATTGCCCTGACTGCGCAGGAGGCTTCGCAGCAACAGGTGTCACTGAACCGAGAGGAAATATCCGGGGTCAACCTGGACGAAGAAGCGGCCAACCTGATTCGTTTCCAGCAGGCCTACCAGGCGTCCAGCCGTGTGATTCAGGTGGCGCAGGATATGTTCAAGAATTTGCTGGAGCTCCGCTAAGCGGGAGGATAAATCATGCGCGTAAGTAGCAACTCCCAATACATGTTGGGTACCTATGGCCTGCAAACCAAGCAGGCGCAGCTAAACCATTTGCAAGAACAGCTTTCAACGCTACGCAGGGTTGTGCGCCCGTCGGATGACCCGGTAGCAGCAACCCAGGCCGTTTCGGTAGCGCAGTCGCAGTCCATGAACGAGCAGCAGATCAAAAATGCTGGCATGGCAGCCAGCCAGCTGGCTATTACCGACACAGCCTTGCAGAGCGCTTCCACGACTATTGCCAATATCAAGACACTGGCTATCCAGGCGGGCAATGGCTCGCTGAGCAATGACAACCGCAAAGCGATCCAGAACGAGATGCGCGAGCGGGTAAAAGAGCTGATCGGCCTGGCTAACACCTCCGATGGCTCGGGCAATTTCATTTTTGGCGGTACGCGCAAAGACGTTGCGCCCTTTGTGCAGGCTGGTGCCGCAGGCGCCAGCTATCAGGGTGATCAGCAGCGGCAGGAAGTGCCCATTGCATCTGGGCGCGAGCTACCCATTACTGAAGTGGGTAACGATATTTTCACGCCAGGTTTGTGGACTAGCCTGGCCAATCTGGATACGGCACTAACCCAAGGTCCTGGCGGCTCGCCGACATACACTGCCGATCTGCAGGCCGTTATGTCCGGGCTGGATAAAGGCTTGGCCACGTTGCTGGCCGGGCAGGCCAGCGTGGGTGGCCGCCAGCAGGAAATCGACTCGCTGCAGCAACTGGGCGAGAGCATGTCTGTGCAGTACGCCAGCCAGATGAGTAACTTGGTCGACCTGGATTTTGCCAAGGCTACGTCGGAGTTCCAGATGGCCATGACTGCTTTGCAGACCAGTCAGAAGACCTATGCCCAGATCGGCCAGCTGACACTGTTCAACCATATCTGATTCCGCTTTGCGGCCAACCCCTGCTGCCGTACAATAGCGCCCCTCATCACAGGTAGGCGCTATTGTTTTGTCTGCCCTTTACGCGGAGTCATTATGGAACCAGTACGCTTGTCAAAACGCATGGCCGAGATGGGCTTGTGTTCCCGTCGCGAGGCGGATAGCTATATCGAGCAGGGCTGGGTGCGCGTCAATGGCGAGGTGGCGGTGCTGGGGCAAAAGGTGACGCCGGCCGATCAGATCCAGCTGGACGAGCGTCTGGGCAAGGCGCAAGCGCAGCGCGTTACCATCCTGATCAACAAGCCCATGGGCTATGTGTCCAGCCAGGCGGAAAACGGCTACCAGCCGGCCGCGGCGCTGATCACGCCGGATAACCATTGGGCCGAAGACAAATCGGGCATCCGTTTTACCCGTGACCATATGAAAGGCCTGGCACCAGCCGGGCGCCTGGATATCGACTCGGTCGGCCTGCTGGTGTTGACGCAAGACGGCCGCGTGGCCAAAGAAATCATTGGCGAGCGTTCGGATGTAGAGAAAGAGTACCTGGTGCGGGTGGAAGGCAACCTGACAGCTGAAGGCCTGAAGTTGCTGAATCACGGCCTGTCACTGGATGGCGATGCGCTGCTGCCGGCCAAAGTCTGGTGGCAAAACGAGGACCAGCTGCGCTTTATCCTGAAAGAAGGCAAAAAGCGCCAGATCCGCCGTATGTGCGAGCTGGTGGGTCTGCATGTGGTCGGCCTGAAGCGTATCCGCATCGGTACCATCATGCTGGGGGATCTGCCTACTGGCAAATGGCGCTATTTGTCGGCAGAAGAGCATTTTTCCTGAGCTGCTTGTGTTCCATGAAAAAGACCCGCTGCTGCGGGTCTTTTTGCGTGTACTGATCGCGGGGTCAGGTGTTCCAGATTTTCAACAGAAATGCCGGTCGAACGCCCGCTTCCTTCAAAGACACCGGCTCTGCAATGGCTTGTTCATTGGTGCGGGTATTGCGTGGCAGGGGCTCGCCATACATTTCGCCATTGGCCGAGCGTATGGCTGCCACTTTGGGGTGCTTGGTATTGCTGTCAGTCGGGCGGTGCGTCACCACGGCAATCTCGTTATTGGCCAGGCGGACAAAGCTGCCAGGCGGATAGATGCCCAGTTCTTTGATCAGCAGCGCCACAAAGCGTGGGTCAAACTCGCTGAATTCACCTTTGAATAGCCGCCCTAGCGCAATAGAGGGTAAACGGCCGGCACGATGCGCCTGGGTAACCAGCAGGGAAGTCAGCACATCGGTCAGGCGGATCAGGTGAGCACCCGGATCGATCTCTTCTTTTTTCAGGCCATAAGGGTAACCCGACCCATTCCATTCTTCGTGGTGCTGTTGCACCAGCAAGTGCCAGCGGTCGTCGTCTACACCCAGGTCACGCAAGATGGCAGATGATAGCAACGGGTGCGCGTACATGTCCGACTTTTGCGACGCATCCAGCGCAGACTCTTGCTTGCTCAACTCGGTATGCAGCTTGGTGGCAGCAATATTCATGGTGAGGGCGGCGCACAGCAACACCTGCATTTCTTTGACAGGCAGGTTCAGCCGGCGGCCCAGAATGCCCAGCATGGCGGCAGTGTGCAGGCTATGCATACTGCCGTAGTCGTTAAACGGTACCAGCAGGCAGGCCGCAATGAGCCCATCGGGTTGCTTCTCGGCCAAGGTCAGCAAGCGGTTGGCCACATGGCTGACTTCATGGCCGAAATGCTGCACATGGAAGTAGCGGTTCAGCAGGCCATTCACTTTGTGCGCCAGTTGATCCAGTTCTACCAGCGGGTTCAGTACCTGGTTCGCCGCTTGGCGACGTTCCTGTTCTTGTCGCTCGCGCCGCTCACGCAGCTCTTTTTCTACCAGTGTTGCCTTGGCTACGTTATCCAGCTGACCGTGGTCGATCAGCTTTTGCTTTTGCTCCGGCGTCAGCACGTAGTGCCCCTGCTTTACCAGCAGCATGCCGCTACGGTGATATACATCCACAGGCAGTTGTTTGCCCACCAGAATCATGTCTGCCGTCAGCTTGCTTTTCTCGGTCATGGCATTCAGGGGTTTACGAGTTATGCATATAAATACAGTGTATCACTTGTCGGCTTATTTATAAGTAGAGCTTCCTGATCGGTGTCGTGCCCACAAGCTGGCCAGGTACTGCGGGCGGATCCCAATCTGTTTTTGGTCAATGGCTTGCAGAATGCGGTACTCGTGTACGCTTGCTTCGCGCAACTGTGGTTTGTTGTATGGCGCACCATCGTTGCGGCGTAAAACAGCAACACAGGGCTCGTCGGCGCGTTCGCGTCGGCTCAGCACGACGCCCATTTCCTGGTTGGCCAGCTGCACAAAACTGCCGGGCGGGTAAATGCCCAGCTCCTTCACCAGTAAAGAAGTGAAGCGGTAATCGAACAGCGCGTTAGCTTCCATGAAGATCTGTGCCAGCGCGGTATTCGGTTTCATGGCAGAGCGGTAGGTGCGCGGCACCAGCTTGGCCGCCGTTACGTCCGCCAGGTGCAGCAGGTGCGATAGCGACTCGATGTTCTCTTTATCAAGCCGGTAAGGATAGCCTTTGCCATCCCACTTTTCATGGTGAGTTTGTACCAGCAGATGCCACAATTCGTCAGTAATGCCCAGTTCGCGCAACATGGCGGACGACAGCAGCGGGTGGCCTTCTATCAGGTTGCGTTGCTCCTGGCTAAGCGGGCTGCTTTGATGGTGCAGGTCATCCATCAGGCTGGCAATCGACAGATTCATGGTGAGGGCTGCCGAAATCAGGCTATTGCGTGGTGATGTATCCAGATCCAGCCTGCGCGTCAGCACAGCCAGAATGATGCCCACATGAATACTGTGCGCCGAGGAATACTTGGACAGTGGCACCAGCAGCAGCGAGGCCAGCATGCCGTCTGGTGCTTTTTCGGTAAAAGCGATCAGGCGGTTGGCCAGGGCGCGTACCCGCTGCTCGAAGCCGCGTGCCGACAGGCCTGCGCCCAGCAGGTAATCCAGGTGGCGGGCTGCATACTGAATCTCTTCGAACGGGCTGAATTCGCCGCTTATCCTGGCCAGGTCGCTCTCTACCGGCGGCAGGGCGCTGGCAGGGTGGGTCATACCCAGGGCGACCAGCCGTTCGCGCTGCTTTTCGTTCAGTACATAGTGCCCCTTGCGTAGCAGCAGCAGCCCGTTGGCCGCATAGATGTCGGCTGGCAGGGTTTCACCTACCTTCAGGATGCGGTCCAGTGGGGCGCTTTGTTCTGTGCTTTGCATGGTGGGCAGAGGCTAATGGGCTGATGGGGGAATTCTGGCACAAATCGGCTACGGTGGCTGGCATGCGTGGCAATAAAGCAGGCCTGCCTGTACCGAGGTGCGGTTTTTGGCCTGCCACGGCGTGTGGCCGTGGCAGTTTCGCGCTTAGATACCGCGTGGCAGCTCGCTCCACAGCTTTTCCAGGCGCTTGCCGGATACCGGGTAAGGCGTTTTCAGTTCTTGGGCAAACAGCCCCACACGCAGCTCCTCGATGTGCCAGCGGAAGGCCTGCAGTGACGGCGAAGGTTGGCCGCGTTCGGCTTCCTCTGCCATGCGGGTTTCCCAGCGCGCCCATAGCTCACGGATTTCTGCGCCGCGCTGGCCGTCACGCTGGGCGTTGGTCGGCTGCTTGTCCATGCGCAGGCTCATCGCCTTCATATAGCGCGGCAAGTGCGGCAGCTGGCTCCAGGGGGTGGCGTACAGAAAGCCTTTGTACACCAAGCGTTCCAGCTGCTGCTTCAGCTCGAACCCCAGCTTGTGCTTTTGCAGCTTGGTGCTGAGCGGGCCGTATTCTGCGGCAATTTGGTTCAGGTAGCCGGTCACTGCCTGGGTGACCGCTGGCAGGCGGGTGCGGGCGCGGGCCTTCTGGTCGTTAAAGGCTTTTTCGCTGCGCGGTACCTCGTCGTCGCCGATAAAGGCGCGGTCGCAGATGGCCGCAATGGCGTCCTGCAGCAGCTCGTCCACATTGCACACGGCACGTAGCTGCAGGCCCAGCTGCGTCATGCCTGGCAGGCCCTTGTTCATCTGCTTCATGTGCTCTTTCAGCTGGTACTGCAGCAGGCGGATTACCCCCTTGCGGTGCGCTACGTTGGCCGCCCCCTCGGTGTCGAACAGGCGGATGGCCACGTGCTCGCCCTTGGCGTCGGTTTCGATGGTGAGCGCCGGGAAGCCGGTAAGCTGCTGTCGGCCCCGGGCAAACTGTATCGCCTGCGGCAGCTCGCCAAAGTCCCAGGCTTCTACGTGGTCGCGCTCGAATTCGGCGCTGGTGTCGCGGAAAGTCAGCTGCGCTGCCTGGCCAAACTGCTTTTGCAGTGCCAGGAGGTCGCGGCCCATGCCGATTTCCTGTTTGCCGTCGTCCACAATGCGGAAGTTGAACAACAGGTGCGCAGGCAGCTCGATGGCGTCAAAGGCCAGCGGGTCTACCTTCACCCCGCCGGTGTGACGCAGGATGAAATGCGCCAGCTGCGGGCCGATCGGCTTGCCGGTGTCCGGCTCGGTCAGCAGGAACTGGGTGACAAAGTCCGGCACCGGTACGCAGCTGCGGCGTAATTGCTTGGGCAGGCCCTTGATCATGGCCTGTAGTTTTTCGCGGATCATGCCCGGCACCAGCCATTCGAACTCGGCCGGTTGCAGGGTGTTGAGCACCGCCAGCGGCAAGTCGATGGTGACGCCATCCAGCGGGTGGTTCGGCTCGAAACGGTAGCGCAGGCGGCAGCGGCTTTCGGCCAGCTCGCGCCACTCGGGAAACTGGTTTTCCGAGACGTGCTCGGCAGCGTGGCGCATCAGTTCCTCGCGGGTGAGGAACAGCACTTTCGGGTTGGCCTGTTCGGTGGTTTTGCGCCAGGCTTCAAAGCTGGCGGCGTCTACCACGTCGCTGGTAATACGCTCGGCGTAAAAGGCGTACAGCGCTTCCTCGTCTACCAGCACGTCCTGGCGGCGCGCCTTGTGTTCCAGCTGCTCTACCTCGCGAATCAGCTGCTGGTTGCGCTGGAAGAACGGCGCGTTGCTCACGTATTCCATGGCCACCAGTGCGCCGCGGATAAACAGCTCGCGCGCTTCTTCGGGGGCGATGCGGCCATAGCTTACCGGGCGGCGCGCTATCAGCGTCAGGCCAAACAGCGTCACCCGTTCGCTGGCTACTACCTCGCCGCGGGCTTTTTCCCAGTGCGGCTCAAAGTGATGCAGGCGGATCAGGTGTGGCGCCACGGCCTCGAACCATTCCGGCACGAACTTGGCCACACAGCGGCCGTAAAGTATAGTGGTTTATACCAGCTCGGCCACCACGACCCACTTGGGGCGCAGTTTTTTCAGGCCGGTGCCGGGAAACACCAGAAAGCTGCCGCCACGGGCGCCGGTGTAATCGTCGCTTTCCTGCGATTTCATGCCGATATTGCCGATCAGGCCGGTCAGCAACGCCTTGTGCAGCCTCTCGTAAGCCACGGTGTCGGCCTGGGCGCGTTTCTTGGCACTGGTTTCCAGGTTGGTCTGCACCGGGGCCGGGGCATGGGCTTTATCCTTGTCGATCAGGCCCATCTCGGCGGCAATGTCGACCAGCTGGGCATGCAGCTCGCGCCACTCGCGCATACGCAGGTGGGACAAAAAGTGTTCGTGGCACAGGTTCACCAACTGGCGGTTGCTTTGCTTGTTGGCCAGAGCGTCGGCAAAGAAGTCCCACAGGTGCAGCCAGGACAGGAAGTCGGATTTTTCGTCGTTAAAGCGGGTATGCGCGCGGTCGGCGGCCTCGCGGGCCTCGAACGGCCGCTCGCGCGGGTCTTGTATGGACAGGCCGGCGGCGATGATGAGCACCTCGCGCACGCAGCCAAAATCGCGCCCGGCCAGCAGCATGCGGCCAACCTTCGGGTCTACCGGAATGCGCGCCAGCTCCTTGCCCACAGCGGTCAGCGCCAGCTGTTCGTCCACCGCGCCCAGCTCTTGCAGCACCTGGTAGCCGTCGGCAATCAGGCGGCTGGAGGGCGGCTCGATAAAGGGGAACTGGTCTACCACGCCCAGCTGCAGCGCGGCCATGCGCAGGATCACGGCAGCCAGGCTGCTGCGCACGATTTCCGGGTCGGTAAACGCGCTGCGGGCGTTAAAGTCGGCCTCGTCGTACAGGCGCACGCAGATACCGGCTTCTACGCGGCCGCAACGGCCAGCGCGCTGGCGGGCCGCGGCCTGCGAGATTTTTTCTACTTGCAGCTGCTCTACCTTGGCGCGCGGGCTATAGCGTTTGATGCGCGCCAGGCCGGTATCGATCACGTATTTGATACCCGGCACGGTGAGCGAGGTTTCCGCCACGTTGGTGGCCAGCACGATACGGCGCCCGCCGGAGGGCTTGAAGATTTTCTGCTGGTCTTCGTTGGACAGGCGGGCAAACAGCGGCAGGATCTCGTAGTGGCGGATGCCGCTGCGGCGCAGCTTGTCAGCGGTGTCGCGGATTTCGCGCTCGCCAGGCAGGAACACCAGGATATCGCCAGCGCCGTGGCGCGAGATTTCGGACACCGCCTCCACGATGGCGTCTTCCATCTCCATTTCGCGCTCGTCTTCGTCGCGCTGCTTCAGTGGGCGATAGCGCACCTCTACCGGGTAGGTGCGGCCAGAGACTTCGATCACCGGCGCGTTGTTAAAGTGGCGGGCAAAGCGGTCGGCGTCGATGGTGGCCGAGGTAATGATCACTTTCAGGTCGGGCCGGCGTGGCAGCAGCTGCTTCAGGTAGCCCAGCAGGAAGTCGATGTTGAGGCTGCGCTCGTGCGCCTCATCGATGATGATGGTGTCGTAGTTGCTTAGGTAGCGGTCGGTCTGCGTCTCGGCCAGCAGGATACCGTCGGTCATCAGCTTGATGACGTTGCGCTCGGACTGTTTGTCGTTAAAGCGCACCTTGAAGCCGACGTGGGTACCCAGCTCGCTGCCCAGTTCCTGCGCGATACGCGTGGCCACCGAGCGTGCGGCCAACCTGCGCGGCTGGGTGTGGCCAATCAGACCGTACACGCCACGCCCCAGCTCCAGGCAGATCTTGGGTAGCTGCGTGGTTTTGCCGGAGCCGGTTTCGCCGCAAATAATCACCACCTGGTTGGCCGCAATGGCCGCCTTGATGTCATCCAGCTTCTGGTTTACCGGCAGCGCATCGTCAAAGGTGGGGCGCGGCAGGTGCTCGGCACGCACGGCAGCGCGGCTGGCAGAGCGGGCGATTTGCGCGGCTATGTCGGCCAGCAGCTTGTCGGCAGGCTGCTGTTTGCGCACGCGCTGTTCGGCGTCCTGTAGCTTGCGCTTCAGGATGTGACGGTCGCGAATCAGACAGGTGGGCAGGGCGGCTTTGAGTTCGGGCAGGGTGGGGGTGGTCATGCGGGCTTAAAGAGCAGAAATTCGACAAGGCGGCAGTATAACAGAGCGCAGGCAGCAAAAAGCCCGCCAGGGCGGGCCGCGTGCGGTGGCGGGCAGCGTGTCAGGCGCGGGTGTTGACCCCGGTTTGCGCTTGGGCGGGGCTGGCGCTGTCCGCTTTTTTCAGGCTGACGCTGTCGCCACCGGGAATGCCTTCTTTTTCCCAGCGGTCGAACTCGGCCATGATCACCTTGCGGGTGTCTTCGCTGATCTGTGGCAGCTTGCCGCCCAGCATTTTGGCAGCGTCATCAAAGCCCTTTTCTACTGCCTTGCGGAAGGTGGCCAGCTTTTCCGGGTCGTCCCCCATACCCATTTTGGCGAACGTCAGAATACGCTCGGCGGTTTTGCGTACGCCGAACTCGCCGTCCTCGGAAACGGCCTCCTTGGCTTTGGCGATGGTTTCGGCGTCGGCGCTGAGCTTTTGTTCACCGCTTACCAGCTTGCTCCACGACAAGCCCTGCTTTTCTACCAGGCTGCCCAGCATCTGCATGAACTCATCTACCTTGCGGTTGGATTCGTCCAGCATGCTTTGCAAGTCCGGCTTTTCTTTGGTGGCGGTTTTGCGCGGGTCGCTGTAGGTCTGGGCTTCGTCTACCGTGCGCTGGCCTAGCGCCACGGTTTCCTGCGGGGTGCTGCTGCTTTGGCTGGCAGCGGGGGTATTATTGGCAGGCGCGCTGGCAGGAAGGGGCGGGCGGCTGCCGATGCTGCTGATGTCCATGGTGGCTCCAGTCAGAATGTACGGATAGGCATCTGCTTTATCGACTGTTTTGGCCAGAACATGAAGCCTATTCTGATAGCGCACTTTTAAAAGCTACTTTTATGACTGCAACCAGCATTCTTGATAAGATAATGTAATATTTACGGATGGCTTCGCAGTGCCAGGTGGTGCGTCAGCTGGCGGGCGGTATCTGCATTGGATGGCATCATTTATTTACTATGCCTTTCAAATGGGATGGTAAACTGTAAATATACGTTTACTTATCAGTTGTCCTCTGGAGTTTGGCGTGTCCTTATCGCATACCGTTGAAAGCATTGTGTCCAGGAATGTCTTGTGTTGCCCGCCTGCCATGTCGGTGGCCGAGGCTGCACGCGCCATGTGTGATGCCTTGTGCGGCTCGATTGTGGTAGTGGATGCACAAGGCGAGCCGGTTGGTATCTGGACCGAAACCGACGCCATCAGGCTGGACTTGCGCCAGGACGATATGGCCAGCCAGTGCATGGGGGAGGTGATGAGCGCCCCGGTGCTCGGTATTGCCCTGGACTGCCCGCTGCAGGATGCCACCCGGGTGCTGATGGAAAACAATGTCCGCCACCTGATTGTGCGCGATGAAGCCGGCCGCATGGTTGGGGTGGTGTCGGCCACCGATATTCTGCTGAATCAGGATGCCGAGCTATTTTTGCGCATGAAGCGGCTGGATAGCCTGGCGCGTGAGTCACTGGTGGTGATTTACGCCGAAGCACCAGCAGCTGAAGTGATGCAGTGCATGCGTGACTTCTCGGTAGAGGCGCTGGCGGTGCGCTACCCCGACGGCAGCTGGGGCATTATTACCCGCCGTGACATGGTGCGCTTCCTGGCGCAGCCAGATGAAACACGCTGTGCCGCCGACCTGGCCAGCTACCCGCTGCGCTCGGTACCGGCTGGTATGACCTTGTTAGCCGCACGCAAGGTGTTCATGGAGTACCAGATACGCCACCTGGGTGTGGAAAGTGAAGAAGGCAAGTTGCTGGCCATCATCAGCATGGCCGACATTCTGGCGTCGATCGAACAAGAATATTTGTCCGAGCTGCGTGCGGTGCTGCGCGAGCGCGACGAAGCGCTGTTGCGCTCACGCGAGAGCCTGCAGCTGGCCGACAAGGTGTTCGAGTCCACCATGGAAGGCATCCTGATTACCGACCCGAACGGCGTGATCCAGTCGGTGAACCCGGCCTTTAGCCGCATTACCGGCTACAGCCGCGACGAGGCGGTGGGGCAGACCCCGGCGCTGCTGAAATCCGGCCGCCAAGGTGACGATTTCTACCAGCGCATGTGGGGCCAGCTCAAGCAGCAGGGCATGTGGCAGGGTGAGGTAGTCAACCGCCGCAAAAGCGGCCTGCTGTATACCGAGCACCTCACCATCACCGCGATCCCGGATGGCCACGGCGGTGCCCGGCATTACGTAGCGGTGTTCACCGACATTACCCAGCGCAAGCAGGCCGAAGAGCGGCTGCACTTTCTGGCCAACCACGACGCGCTGACCGGCCTGCCCAACCGCACGCTGTTTGGCGAAAAACTGCAGCTGGCCGTGGAGCGGGCCATCGAGCAGGAGCAGCGGCTGGCGCTGATTTTCATCGACCTGGACCGCTTCAAACTGATTAACGACACCCTGGGCCACCAGGCCGGGGACGAGCTGCTGGTGAAAATCGCCTGCCGCATCCAGAACCAGCTGCCGCCGGGCGCGGTAGCGGCACGCCTGGCGGGCGACGAGTTCACCATTCTGCTATCGGGCATCGCCCAGCCCAATAATGTAGCCAGCCTGGCGCAGGCCATGCTGGAGAATATTACCGGTGAAGTGGTACTGGGGGCGGGTAACAAGGTGTTTGTGTCAGCCAGCCTGGGTATTGCCATGTTCCCCGATGATGGCAATACCGCCGAAAGCCTGCTGGTGAATGCGGATGCCGCGATGTATCGCGCCAAGAGCCGTGGCAAGAATACCTTCCAGTTTTACACCGCCGACATGAACGCCAGTGCCATGGCGCGGCTCAAGCTGGAGTACAGCCTGCATCGCGCCCTGATGAAGCAGGAATTCCAGGTGTGGTACCAGCCCAAAGTAGAGGTGGCCAGTGGCCGCCTGGTGGGCATGGAGGCGTTGATACGCTGGCCGAGCGCGGAGATGGGCATGGTGCCGCCTGCCGAGTTCATTCCTGTGGCCGAAGAATGCGCGCTGATTGTGCCGCTGGGTAGCTGGGTGTTGCAGCAAGCCTGTCGTTTCAGCAAGGCGCTGCTGGACGAGTTCGGCTTTCAGGGCCGGGTGGCGGTAAACCTGTCTGGCCGCCAGCTCAAGTTTGGCCAGATCGTGGACAGCGTGCGCGAAACCCTGGCCGATACCGGCTTGCCGGCTGCCTGTCTGGAGCTGGAAATGACCGAAAGCACGGCCATGGATACCGACGTGGAGGTGATGAAGGCGCTGGAAGGGCTGCGTGCCATTGGCGTGACGCTGGCGATTGACGACTTTGGCACTGGTTACTCCTCGCTGGCCTATCTGAAGCGCCTGCCGGTGCAGGTGCTGAAGATTGATCGCTCCTTTATCAAAGACCTGGACCACGACCGTGACGACGCGGCCATTGCCTCGGCCATTATTTCCATGGGCCGCAGCCTGGGGCTGTCCATTGTGGCCGAGGGGGTGGAGCTGCCGGCGCACCGCGATTTTCTGCAGGCCGAAGGCTGTCACATGGCGCAAGGCTATCTGTTTGGCAAGCCCATGCCGGCAGAGGCGTTCCGCAGCATGCTGCAGGCCGAGCTGGCGCGCTAGGCTTACGCAGTGGCGGGCGCAAAAAAGCCGATGCATGTGCATCGGCTTTTTGCTTGCAGGTTGGCCGCATGCGGCCAACCCTGTGCGCGTAGGGTTTAGCCGCCGATCTTGTCGCGGCCACCCATGTACGGGCGCAGCACTTCGGGGATCGTCACGCTGCCGTCGGCGTTCTGGTAGTTCTCCAGCACCGCTACCAGCGTACGGCCTACAGCCAGGCCGGAGCCGTTCAGGGTGTGTACGTAGCGGTTCTTGCCGTCGGCGTCCTTGAAGCGCGCCATCATGCGGCGTGCCTGGAAGTCGCCCATATTGGAGCAGGAGCTGATCTCGCGGTAAGTGTTCTGCGCCGGCAGCCAGACTTCCAGATCGAACGTCTTGTGCGAGCCAAAACCCATGTCGCCGGTGCACAGCGCCATCACGCGATAAGGCAGCCCCAGCTGCTGCAGAATCACCTCGGCGTGGCCGACCATTTCGTCCAGCGCGGCAAACGAGTGATCAGGGTGGGCGATCTGCACCATTTCCACTTTGTCGAACTGGTGCTGCCGAATCAGGCCACGGGTATCACGGCCGTAAGCACCGGCTTCGGAACGGAAGCAAGGCGAGTGGGCGGTAAATTTCAGCGGCAGCTCGTCGTGCTTCAGTACCGACTCGCGCACCATATTGGTCATGGTGATTTCCGAGGTGGAAATCAGGTATTGCGCCTGGGCGGCGGCTTCGCCACCGCGCTCTACGCGGAACATGTCTTCGGCAAACTTCGGCAGCTGGCCGGTGCCGTACAGCACATCGCTGTTTACGATGTACGGGGTGTAGGTTTCGCTGTAGCCGTGCTGTTCGGTGTGGGTGTTCAGCATGAACTGCGCCAGCGCGCGGTGCAGGCGGGCAATGTCGGCGCGCAGCACGGTAAAGCGTGCGCCGGACAGCTTGGCGCCGGTTTCGAAATCCAGGCCCAGGGGTGCGCCCACGTCTACGTGGTCTTTGATGTCGAAATCAAAGCTGCGCGGGGTGCCCCAGCGGCGTACTTCCACGTTGCCGCTTTCGTCACTGCCGGCCGGTACCGATTCGTGCGGCACGTTCGGGATGGTCAGCAGCCAGTTGTCCAAGCGGCTTTGCACGGCGGCAAAGGCCTCTTCGGCGGCTTTCAGCTCGTCGCCCAGCGAGGCAACCTGCGCCATGATGGCGGACACGTCTTCGCCGTTTTTCTTGGCAATGCCAATCTGCTTGGAGCTGCTGTTGCGCTGGGATTGCAGGTCCTGCATGCGGGTTTGCAGGGCTTTGCGTTCGGCTTCCAGGCTGTTGAAAGCGTTTACTTCCAGGGTGTAGCCACGGGCGGCCAGGCGGGCCGCCACTTCATCGATATTGCTGCGCAGCAGTTGAATGTCCAGCATGTTTCAGTCCTGTTTCTTGGTATTGGCTTCGTCATCCAGCTGGCGTAAAAAGGCCAGCTTGTCGGCAATCTTGCTTTCCAGCCCGCGCGGCACCGGCTCATACCAGCGCACGTCTTCCAGGCCTTCCGGCATATAGGTTTCGCCCGCCGCGTAGGCGTGCGGCTCGTCGTGGGCGTAGCGGTATTCGTGGCCGTAGCCCAGCTCTTTCATCAGCCGGGTAGGCGCATTGCGCAAGTGTACCGGTACCGGGCGCGAGCTGTCGCCTGCCACGAAGGCGCGGGCCGCATTATACGCCATGTAGCCGGCATTACTCTTGGCCGCTATGGCCAGGTAGATCACCGCCTGGCCCAGCGCCAGCTCGCCCTCGGGGCTGCCCAGGCGCTCGTAGGTGGTGGCGGCGTCGTTGGCGATCTGCATGGCGCGCGGGTCGGCCAGGCCGATGTCTTCCCACGCCATGCGCACGATGCGGCGCGCCAGGTAGCGCGGGTCGGCGCCGCCGTCCAGCATGCGTGTCAGCCAGTAGAGCGCGGCATCGGGGTTGGAGCCGCGTACTGATTTGTGCAGCGCCGAAATCTGGTCGTAAAAGGCGTCGCCGCCTTTGTCGAAACGGCGGGCGTTAACGCTGAGCACTTCGGCCAGAAAGGCGCTGTCGATGCGGGCGGTTTTGCGCGCCAGCGCGGCGGTGCGGGTTTGTTCCAGCAGGTTCAGGAAGCGGCGGGCGTCGCCGTCGGCGTAGCCGGTCAGGGCGGCGCGGGCGTCGTCGTCAAATACCAGGCCATCCAGTGCACCGTTGGCCGCAGCGCGGTCGAACAGGGCGTGCAGGTCGGCCTGGGTTAGTGGCTTGAGCACGTAGACCTGGGCGCGCGACAGCAGCGCGGCATTGACTTCGAACGAGGGGTTTTCGGTGGTGGCGCCAATAAAAGTGAGCAGGCCGGATTCCACAAACGGCAAAAACGCATCCTGCTGGCTTTTGTTGAAGCGGTGTACTTCGTCCACAAACAGGATAGTGCGCCGCCCGCTGCGCTGCAGCGTGGCGTGGGCGCGCTCTACCGCTTCGCGGATGTCTTTTACGCCAGACAGCACGGCAGACAGCGGGATGAAGTCGGCGTCGAAAGCGCCAGCCAGAATGCGCGCCAGCGTGGTTTTGCCCACGCCGGGTGGCCCCCACAGCATCATGCTATGCGGTACTTGCGCCTCGATGGCCATACGCAGCGGTTTGCCGGGGCCGATGAGGTGCTGCTGGCCGATGACGTCGTCCAGCGTGGCGGGGCGCAGCGCCTCGGCCAGCGGCTTGTGCGGCTCGCGTGCAAACAGGTCCATAAGTTTACTCGCTGACCAGGTCTACGCCCTTGGGTGGGGTAAAGCTGAAGTTGGCCGCAGGCAGCGCCGGGTTTTTCTTGATGTCGCTAAAGCGGATGCGGGTCTGGTTGCCAAAGCTGTCGCCCAGCTCCATTTCCACCAGCTGGTTGTTGCTGAAGCCCATCTTGATGGATTCAAAGGTGTTGTCGGCCTTTTTGGGGCTGGCGGCCAGCCATTCCACGTCGCCTTGCTTGCCCATTTCGCGCAGCAGGTAGTCGCGCTCGATGGCATTGCTGCCAGCCAGCAGGGCGGCGGGGCTGCTGCCCAGCGCGCCGGCCTGTTTGCGCTTGGTGATTTGCGCCAGCTCTTTGTCGTAAATCCATAGCGTATTGCCGTCGCCCACGATCAGCTGTTCAAACGGTTTGCTGTACGCCCAGCGCAGTTTGCCGGGGCGCTGCAGCTCCATGATGCCGCTGGCGGTTTCCTGTTTGCCCTTGCTGCTTACCGTCTGGCTGAAGCTGGCGGACAGGGTTTTGGTGCTGCTGACAAACTGTTTGAGCTGGGCAATGGCCGTGGCGTGGGCCGGGGCGGCGAGGGCGAGGCAGAGCAGGGCGCTGGCGAGGGTTTTCATGGTGTTCCTTGTGGGGATGATGGCAGTGTGACCGCCGTGGCGGCGGGGGATTCGCACTGCTTAACAAGGCTTAACACACTGGCGGGCAGTGCGTGCCGCCAGCAGTGTGCGGCCAACCCTGGCAGGTTGGCCGCAACGGTGGCTTAGCTGAAGCGGTTGGTGATGGGGTAGCGCCAGTCTTTGCCGAAGCCGCGGTGGGTGATGCGCGGCCCTACCGGCGCCTGGCGGCGCTTGTATTCGTTGATCTTCAGCAGGCGCACCACCTTGTTGACGTCGGCTTCGGCAAAGCCGTCGCGGATGATCTCGGCGGCCGACATATTGTGTTCCACGTAGCGTGCCATGATGGCGTCCAGCACCTCGTACGGCGGCAGGCTGTCCTGGTCTTTCTGGTCCGGGCGCAGCTCGGCCGACGGCGGGCGGGTAATGATGCGCTCGGGGATGATGTCGCCCTGGGTGTTGCGCCAGCGGCACAGGTCGAATACCAGCGTCTTGGCCACGTCTTTCAGTACGGCAAAACCGCCGGCCATGTCGCCGTACAGCGTGCAGTAGCCGGTGGTCATTTCCGACTTGTTGCCGGTGGTCAGCACCAGCTTGCCGGTTTTGTTGGACAGCGCCATCAGCAAGGTGCCGCGGATGCGTGCCTGCAGGTTTTCTTCGGTGGTGTCCATGGCCAGGCCGTCAAACGATGGTGCCAGTGCGGCCATGAAGCTTTCGTACATGGGCCAGATTTCGATTTCGTCGTACTTCACGCCCACGCGCTGCACCATGTCGCGGCTGTCGTCCACGCTGATGTCGGCAGTGTATCGCGACGGCATCATCACGGCGTGCACGCGCTCGGCGCCCAGCGCGTCCACGGCAATGGCCAGCGTCAGGGCGGAGTCGATGCCGCCGGACAGGCCCAGCAGCGCACCGGGGAAGCCGTTTTTGTTGATGTAGTCGCGTACGCCTACCACCAGGGCGCGGTACACGCTTTCCAGCTCGCCGGGCAGGGTGGCCTGGCTGGCCGGGGTAAGGTCATTGCCGTCGTAGTCCAGCAGCAGCAGCTCGTCGTCGTAGGCGGCGGCCTGGGCCACCAGCTCGCCTTGCTTGTTCAGCGCGAAAGAGCCGCCATCGAATACCAGCTCGTCCTGGCCGCCGGTCAGGTTGACGTAGGCGATGGGCAGGCCGGTTTCCTGCACGCGGTAGCGCAGCATGTCGTGGCGGGTGTCGATCTTGTTGCGGTGGAAGGGCGAGGCGTTCAGCGACACGATCACGTCGGCGCCGGCGTCGGCGGCTTCTGCTGCCGGCTCGATGGACCACACGTCTTCGCAGATCAGCACGCCTACCTGTACGCCGTTTTGCTCGAATACCAGCGGCGCCGCGCCGGGGGTGAAGTAGCGGCATTCGTCGAATACTTCGTTATTGGGCAGCAGCATCTTGTGGTACTGGCCCAGGCGGTGGCCGTCGCGCAGCACGGTGGCGGCGTTAAAGCGCTCGTTGCCTAGCTTGGCCGGGTGGCCGATCACCAGGGTAATGCCGTCCAGCTGTTCCAGCTCGTCCAGGCCGGCGGCGATGGCGCGGTAGAAATGGTCGCGCAGCAGCAGGTCTTCCGGGCTATAGCCGGTCAGGGCCAACTCCGGGGTGACCAGGATGTCGGCGCCCTGCGCCATGGCGGCGTGGGCCAGGGCCAGGATTTTCTGGGTATTGCCGGTGATGTCACCAACAACCGGGTTGAACTGGGCTAAGGCAATGCGCATCGTGTTTTCACGGGGTGTGTTTTGCAATGCCGCAATTCTACCTGAAGCCGCGCAGGCTGGGGGTAGGTGCCGTGCTGGCAGGGGAATGCGCAATGCGATCAAGGGTTTGGCTGGGTGAAGTGTCGCGGCCAGACACGGCAGACGGGCCGCAAGGCAGGGAAGGTATGTATTTTTTTGTAAAAAAGCTTGCCAAGGCAGGGGGGCTTCACTAGAATGCGCAGCCTCTGACGACAAAACGCCGCAAGGCCGGTCGAAAAGAGCCATCTGGAGAGGTGGATGAGTGGCTTAAGTCGCACGCCTGGAAAGCGTGTTCAGGGTAATACCCTGACGGGGGTTCGAATCCCCCCCTCTCCGCCAGTATTTACAATCTGCGCCCTGCCGGAGATTGCCGCAGCCGAGGCTGCAAGCAAACTATTCTGGAGAGGTGGATGAGTGGCTTAAGTCGCACGCCTGGAAAGCGTGTTCAGGGTAATACCCTGACGGGGGTTCGAATC
>JAIXTB010000238.1 GCA_027484385.1 Neisseriaceae bacterium
CGGCGTGCTGGTGGCGCTGCCCATCGTGGGCATCGACCTGACCGTGCTGTCGGTGTTTGGCGGCGCGCTGGGTGTGGGCCTGGGTTTCGGTTTGCAGAAAATCGCCAGTAACTACGTGTCCGGCTTCATCATCCTGCTGGATCGCTCCATCCGTATTGGCGACCGCCTGATGGTGGACAACCGCGTGGGCTATGTCAGCAAGATCACCAGCCGTTTTGTCGTGCTCAAAAGCGCCGACGGTTCCGAGGCGCTGGTGCCAAACGACACGCTGATTGCCAATACGGTGATCAACCAGTCGTATACCGACAAATCCCTGTGGATCAGCCTGCCCATCCAGGTAGCCTATGGTACCGACCTGCACCAGGCGCTGGCGCTGCTGTGCCAGGCCGCCACCCACCCGCGGGTGAAAACCGACCCGGCACCCTCGGCCTTTGTGGTGGCCTTTGCCGACTCGGGCATTAACCTGGAAGTAGGGCTGTGGGTCAGCGACCCGGAAAACGGCATGTTGTCGCTGCGTTCGGATATCAACCTGCGTATCTGGCAGCTGTTTAGCCAGCATGGCATCCAGATCCCGTACCCGCAGCGCGAAGTACACGTGCTGAACCATGGCAACGGCGAAGCGTAAGGAGGGGCAATGAACAAACAGACCCTGGCCGTCATCGACGACGATCTGGCGGTAAGGCAGTCGCTCTTATGGCTGCTGGAAACACCTGGCCTGGCGGTAAGCGGCTTCGACAGCGGTGAGGGCTTTCTGGCGCTGGGCGCGGAGGCGGCCAACTTCAACTGCCTGATCGTTGACCTGCGCATGTCCGGCATCAGCGGCATCATGCTGCTGGAAAAAATGGCGCAATGGCCCTATTGCCCGCCGGTCATCATGCTGACCGCGCACGGTGACGTGCCACACGCCGTGGCGGCGTTCAAGCTGGGCGTGGCAGACTTTCTGGAAAAGCCATTCGACGATGCCCGCCTGCTGGCCCTGGTAGACGAATGCCTGGCCCGTGACGTGCAAGAACGCGAGCGTTACCAGCGCCGCGTACGGGTGGCGGAGGCGCTGGCCACGCTTACCGAGCGCGAGCGCGAGGTCATGCAGCACATCCTGACCGGCCTGCTGAACAAGCAGATCGCCGAAGTGCTCAGTATCAGCATGAAAACAGTAGAAGTACACCGCGCCCGCGTATTCGACAAAATGGGGGTGAAATCGGCGGTAGAGCTGGCCGGGCTCATTACCGTACTGGACGAGGCTGGCAGCAAAGCATGAAAACCATGAAGCAACCCGTGTCCGTGCTGGTGGTGATCCATACCGCCGACTTGCAAGTGCTGTTGATCGAGCGTGCCGACAAGCCCGGCTACTGGCAGTCGGTGACCGGTAGCCGCGAAGGTGATGAAGCCATCGCCAGCACCGCCCGCCGCGAAGTGGCCGAAGAAACCGGTTTTGCCGCAGAGGCAGGCCAGTGGCACGACTGGCAGCAGCAGAATGTCTACGAAATCTACCCGCACTGGCGCCACCGCTACGCCGAGGGCGTCACGCACAATACCGAGCACGTATTCAGCCTGCAGCTACCCGACACCCTGCGGCCAACCCTGGCCCCGGGCGAGCACCTGGCCTGGCAATGGCTACCGTGGCAGCAGGCTGCCGAGCGGGTGTTTTCCCCATCCAATGCTGCGGCCATCCGCGCGTTAGCCCAGCGTTTTTTGCCCTAATCTACATATTTCCCTTATGTATCCTTGCGCCATTTTGTAGCAGATACCATCATGTGAAGTGTCGGTGGGATAAAAGCAAGGAGGCACTATGACTATTGACTTTGCCAAGCTGAAAATACTGGTTGTCGATGACCAGATGCTGGTGCGCTCGCTGCTAACCCAGTCGCTGAAAGCCATGGGTGTGAGCCCGGACAATATTTACCAGGCGGTAGACGGCGCCACAGCCAAGCGCGCGCTGGATGGCAAGCCGGTAGACATCGTGCTGTGCGACCTGCAAATGGAGCCGATGAATGGCATGGATTTGCTCAAGGAAATCCGCTGTGGCCGCACCATGAACCCGCCCAACATGCCTTTCGTGTTTCTGTCCGGCCACGCCGAAAAACACAATATCGTGCTGGCTGCCCAGCTGCACGCCGACGGTTTCGTCATCAAGCCCCCCAAGCCTGCCGAGCTGGAAAAAAACATCAGCGCAGCCATGCAGCGCGCCCGCCCGGAGCCGGACCCGTTTGCCTACTACGCTATTCCCACCGGCTCGGCCCACGACAAGTTTGTGTTTGGCGAGCAATTGCAGGCTGCGGCACGCAAGGTGGACGAAGATGGCCAGCCGGTAGAAACCGTCGCTCTCCGGGACGTGCAAGCCGGTCGCATACTGGGGGAAGACCTGTATAACAAGACCGGCCAGCTGCTGCTGCAGCGTGGCAGCGAGCTCACCATCACCCAGCTGCGCGTGTTGCTGAACTATCCGGACCGCTTCGGCGTACAGAAAGTGGTGTTGCGCAAGGACGCGCCCGTCGAGGCCTGAGCCCGATACCGCAGGCGGAGGTCGTATGAAAAAAACATTGCGTACTGCCGGGCAAACCTCCGACATTGGCCGTGCGGCCCTGTTTATTGTGCTGTTGCTGGGTGCCATCCAGCTGGTGGCCTCGGCCCTGCTGATCCACTCGGGCTATCAGGGTTACAAGCGCGCTACCGAGCACGAAGCGCTGAATCAGGCCAGCCAGCAGCTGTTTCTGGCCGCACAGGCCTTCAGCCGTGAAAACGACCACACCCTGGCACTACTGTCTGCGGCCAACCCGCCAAGCCCCGCCAGCCTGGCAGCCTTGCTGCCGCTGCGCGCGCAAGCGGATCAGGCCTTGGCACTGGCGCTGGCGATGCCACGGCAGGATAAGCACAACGCAGACCTGCATGCCGAAATCGTGGCCAAGCATCAGCACCTGCGTAGTCGCCGTGTGGATCTCGACAAAATCCTGCAGCGCCAGCCCTACCAGATAGAAGAAAACGCCAGTTTTGGCTGGCGGCTTTCCATGGCGTCGGTGTTTGGCTCCATAGACAAAGCCCTGCGCCAGGACACTTATGACCTGGGCGACGAGGCCGACCCCAAACTGAACCGCATGGCCGAGGTGAAGTTCGACATCTGGAGCCTGAGCCAGGTGCTGAACGACGAAGCCCACGCGCTGAAGCTGCGTGCCGAGTTCAAGCGCAAATTGAACTCCTCCGATGAGTACCAGCTCACCCGCAACCGCGAGCGCGCCCTGCTGATCGTAGACCGCCTGCGCGACAGCATCCGCTTTCTGGAGCAGCCGGAGCTGCAAGACCGCCTGCGTCACCTCAATAGCGCCATCCTGACCCTGAACCGGCAAACCGACCAGCAGTTGCAACAGCTGGACGGGCAAAGCCAGCCGTTGTCTGGCAAAGGCAGCCATGACCAGGCCTGGACGGCACTTAGCCAGCAGCTGGACGATTTTTTCCTGGCGTTGACGCGGCACACGCGGGACAGCGTCAATAGCTATCTGGATGGCTATATTGCCGGCCTGGCGCTGAATATCCTGTTTACTCTGCTGGTGATGTGTCTGTACATCTACCTGCTGCGCCGCTTGCGCACGCACATCCTGTATCCGCTGCACAGGCTGCAGCACCTGCTGGACGCCGCTGCCGATGCCATTCTCACCGTAGACGACGAGCGCAAGGTGGTGGTGGCCAACCAGGGCGCCGAGCGCATGTTTGGCCGCAGCAAGGAACACCTGAACAATGTGCCGATCGGCGAGCTGCTGATCATCGATTCGCAAGACAGCGACTGGATGGAAAACAGCGATGGCCTGGACCAGTCGCTACCCGGGCGCGGCATGCACGCCGATGGCAGCATCTTCTATGCTGGCGTGTCCATCAGTGCGCTGAACGAAAAAGCGCGCGGGCGCGACCATTACCTGCTGATTGTGCGTAACGAGCAAGAGCGGCGTGTAGCGGAAAAATCGCTGGCCAAGAGCCTGCAGCTGTTGTCCGGCATTCACCGTGTAGAGGGCCTGCTGTTTGCGCGAAGCCCGCGCCATACCGTTTACCATGAAATATTGCGCATTCTGCTGGACTACTTCGGCCTGGACGCCGGCCTGATTCTGGCGCTGGAAACCGGTCGCGATAAAAATTCGTCGTTTCATGTACAGGCCAGCATCGGTGCGGCCAACCCGCCAGACTGGGTAGACGATTTCCGCCGCAAGCCGCACGTGCAGGCGCTGCAGCTGGGGGCGCAGCAGCGCATCGTGCGCGAGGAAGACTGGGTGTATCTGCCAGTGGAGGTAGATGCCCGCACGGTGATGGTGGCCGGCCTGCAAGACTGCCACCTCAGCGAGGAACAATACCAGGCGCTGCAGCCGATGCTGGGCACCTGTGGCAGCATCGTCAGCTTTTATGCCGAAGAAGATCGCCGGCGTAATTCCGAACGCCACCTGCGCGAAGTACTGCAGCAAGAAGAAGCCATCTACAGCGCCTCGCCCGTGGGCCTGCTGCGCCTGAACCGTGACTACGCCATCGTGCGTGCCAACCGTACCGCCGAAACCCTGTTTGGCGCCGGGCAGGATGGTCTGCAGGGCTTGAGCCTGCAAGAAGTGCTGGCTACCGAGCAGGAATGGCATGCCCTGTTTGCCCAGCTGGAACAGGCCCGCCAGCACGATCGCCAGCTCAGTACCGAAATAGAATGCGTGCGGGTAGGGGGGCAGCCGGTATGGGTGATGTTTACCGGCCAGTTGCTGTTCCCCGGTATGGCCGAGCACGACATGATTCTGGCCTGTATGGACGTATCCGACCGCCGTGCCGCCGAAGAAGGCCTGCTGCATGCGCGCGATGAAGCCGCCGAAGCCCGCAGCCAGCTGGTAGCGGCCATCGAAACGCTGGAAGAAGCCTTTGCCTTTTTTGACGTACACGACAAGCTGGTTCTGTGTAACCGCCGCTTTGCCGAGCTGGTGGGCGTGGGCTTTACCCCCGAACAGCTGCGCGGCCGCACGTTTGAATCCATCGTGAAAGCCGCGCTGGAAGAGGGCGAGCACCCCGAAGTCGGCATGGATAACGCCAGCTGGGTAGCCGAGCGCCTGCGCCGTCATGCCAGTGGCAGCGCCTCGTTCCAGCTGCAAGTCGGCGAACGCTGGTTTCAGGTCAGCGACCACGCCACGCCGGGCGGTGGCTCGGTGTGCATTCATGCCGACATTACCAGCCTGAAAATGCAAGAGGGCGACCTGCTGCTGGCGCGCGACCTGGCCGAGCAAGCCAACCGCGCCAAGAGCGGCTTCCTGGCGGCCATGAGCCATGAAATCCGTACCCCCATGAACGGTGTGCTGGGCATGCTGGAGCTGCTGGCACTGACCCGCCTGGAAGCCGAGCAGCGCGAATCGGTAGAAACCATCCAGGAATCGGCCCGCACCCTGCTGCGCCTGATCGACGATATCCTGGACTTTTCCAAGATCGAAGCCGGCAAGCTGGATATCACCCCGGAAACCGCGTCCATTGCCGACATCATGCACAAGGTGCACCAGCTGTATGAAGAAATGGCCACGCGCAAAAACCTGCAGTTCCACCTGGAAGTGGACCCGCAGCTGGCCCCGGCAGTGCTGGTAGACCCATTACGGCTGCGCCAGATCCTGCAGAATTTCTGCAGTAATGCGTTGAAATTTACCGCCGAAGGCGTGGTTACCCTGCGGGTGCGTAGCCTGGAAACCTATCCGGGCGAGCAGAGGCTGCGTTTCGAGGTGCAGGATACCGGTATTGGTATCTCGCGCGAGAACCTGAGCCGGCTGTTCGAGCCCTTCACCCAGGCCGAAAGCTCCACCGCACGCCGCTTTGGTGGTACCGGGCTGGGGCTGACCATCTGCCGCCGCCTGGCCATGCTGATGGGGGGCGAGGTGGCCATGGACAGTCAGGAAGGCGTGGGCACCACGGCGTCGCTGGACATTACCCTGCCGCTGGGGGACCTGGCTGATATCCGTACGGCGCCGGTGGAAATTACCGCAGAAGACGTGCTGGAAAGCAAAGCGGAAGTAGCGGCCAACCTGCTACCGGTGCTGTTTGTGGAAGACAACCCCACCAACCGCAAGCTCACGCTGAAACAGTTCGAGCTGCTGGGTTACCCGGTAGACGCCGCTGAAAACGGTGTAGAAGCAGTGAACAAATGGCAGAAAGGCGAATACTCGCTGATTCTGACCGACTGCCACATGCCTGAAATGGACGGCTACGAGCTGGCGCGCACCATACGCTACTACGAAGGCATCGTGTTCGATTCGCGCCATATTCCCATCATTGCCTGCACGGCCAATGCCTCGCATGAAGAGCTGGAAAAAACCAGTGCCGCGGGCATGGACGATTTCATGACCAAGCCGCTGAGCCTGGGTACGCTCAAGGCCATGCTGGAAAAATGGATCACCCAGGCCAACGATGAAGCCATCAAGGAAAGCGAGCAGCGCAAGCTGCCGCAGGCAGACGACGACCCTGCCGATACGGTAAGTTTTGCCATGGCCATGCCGATAGACCGCAGCGTGCTGGAGGTGTACAGCAGCGGCGACTGGATGATGGAGCGGGCCATTCTGGATGAATTCCTGCTGGCCAATGACGAAGACGTCGCGGTGCTGCAAGCCGCGGTGGCCGAAGACAACGCCGAGCGCGTGGCCTGGAGCGCCCACCGCATCAAGGGGGCCAGCCGCATGGTAGGCGCCATGATGCTGGGTGACGCGGCCGAGCTGCTGGAAAAAGCCGGCAAAGCGGCCGACCTCCCCACCATCCAGACCGAGTGGCCCGGCTTTGTCCAGAACCTGGCGGTACTGAAGGCCTGGCTGGCTACTCAGCCCACAGCCTAGTAGCGCAGGGGGCAGAGCCGGTTAACATGCCTTCTTGCTGCATCAAAAATAGCTTTAGCAGGCCCTAGAACAGCGCCATGGTCACCGGGCCAGTTGGTGCCGCCTCGTGCTGCAGCAAGCTCGCCGGGTAGGGCTGTAGCAGGCTGTGCGCCTGTGCGGCAGTGCCAGCGTGCAGCCACTGCTGGTAGTGCGCCGGCGGCACGATGGCCAGGCTGCGTTTTTCTTCGCCGGGGCGGTGCATGCGCTGCAGCAGGGGGTGCGCGTCGGCGTTAATGGTGATCTGGCTAAAAGCATGGCTGATGCTGCCATCGGGCTCCGCCCAGCTGCGCCAGATGCCGGCTACGGCAAACGGGCTGCCGCTCGTCAGGCCGATGCGGTGCCGTACCGCGCGGCCGCTTTCATAGCAGGGTTCGAAAAAAGCCAGCATTGGCACCAGGCAGCGCTGGCCGCCATGCCAGGCATCGCGGTAGGTAGCTAGCCGGCCCAGCGTTTCGGCGCGGGCATTCATCGTCGTCAGGTGCAGGCCGCCGGGCAGGTGGCGCCGTGGCACAAAGCCATAGTTGGCCGCCAATGCCTGCAGCGAGCCGTCTGCGGCGGTGGTAATGATAGGCGCCGCGTAGTCTTGCCAGCATTCGTCCGGCCAGTGTTCTGCTGGCGGGTTGACACCAAAATGCTCGGCCAGCTGACGGCGGTGGGCGGGGAGGTAGTTCACACACATGGCCGCCATCATAGCAGTGCTGGCCGTGGGCGGCTGCAGGTGGGTGCGGATGCCGGCATGCTTGCCGGGTGGTTTTGTCTTATCATGTCAGCCCTTTGTCATGGCTGCATCCTGCTAGCCTTTACCCCATATCGGGCTCTTTCATGCATAAACCTTTTCTGGCCGTCGCATTGTGTGCCTTGTTCGCGGTTGGCCCATGCGCTTTCGCTCAGCCTGCACCGCAGGCCTCTGCCGCTGTGGCCGAGCCATCCGACGCCTTGATCGATTTTCTGTCTGCCCCGGACTTTTCCCCACAGCAGCAAAAGCGCCTGCAGCAAGCCCTGCAGCACAAACAGATGGTGCCGCGTGTAGCGGCTTTTGCCGGTATGACGCGCGCGCAGCTGGAAGCTCAGCCATCCGAGCGTCAGTTCTGCCTGCTGTCCGGCTACCTGCTGCAGCAAGAGCTGGCCGCACAGCAGCGCCCGGCCAGCCAGCTGGCCCAAGCACGTGGCTGGCTGCTGTCGCCCGGCTGGTGCGAGCGGGTAAGCCGCGAGCAAGCTCAGGGCATGACACAGGAGGAAGTGTTGGGTATCGATGGCGTGGTCACGCTGTACTACCTGCTGTATCTGGACATGCAACCCCGCCTGGCGGGCGGCTAGGGCGCCCCGGCCATCCCTGCGGCGTGTGGCCCGACAAAAGCCGCCAGCACGCTTACACTGCCATTACCGCGCCTTGTTGGCGCCGTTTTCCGGGCTGATATGCACACGATTACCGTTCTGACCTATAACCTGCACAAGGGCATGTCGCCACTGGGCGGGAAGGTGCGCCTGCCGGATATGGCGGCTGCGCTGAAACGGCTGGGGCCGGACGTGCTGTTCTTGCAAGAGGTGCAAGGCAGGCATGACGCGCGGGCGGTGGGGCAGGAAGGTTGGCCGCAGCACAGCTATCTGGCACAGGCACTAGGGTATGACGCCTGCTATGGCATGAATGCACGCTACGACCATGGCCACCACGGTAATGCTGTGCTATCGCGTTTTGCGCAGCATCTGGCGGCCAACCATGACCTCTCGGTGAACCGGCTGGAGCAGCGCGGCCTGCTGCATACCGTCATCCAGCCGGTAGGCTGGCCCACGGCGGTGGCGTGCCTGTGTGGCCACTTCAACCTGCTGGCGCATGACCGCCGCCGCCAGTACCGTGTCTTGCTGGACTATCTGGCGCGGCACATCCCGCCTACCATGCCGTTGATCCTGGCCGGCGACTTCAATGATTGGCGCCGCGAGGCCGACCATCACCTGCGCGAGGAAGCCGGCCTGTACGAGGCGCACGCCAGGCTGCACGGCCATCATGGCCGCAGTTTTCCGGCGCGCTTGCCCCTGCTGGCGCTGGATCGCATCTACGTGCGCGGCCTGGACGTAGAGCAGGCGGCGGTGTGCCGCGGCCTGCCATGGTCTGCGCTGTCAGACCATTTGCCTTTGCAGGCTACCGTGCGTTTGCCCGCCTAGTGGCCGGGCTGCTGGCCAGACTTTGCCAGTATGTAAACACGGTGCGGCTTTTCATTAAGGATTGTGAAGCGGGCCGCAAAAAGCGCACATCGGTTATTGCAAATCATTCCTGTTATATCTAACATCGCCCCTCGCTGTACAAGCCAGCCGCGCCCTGCGGCAAGCCAGTCAGTTCCTTTTTTGACACCAGAAACCGAACCCGCACATGGCTTTTCGACTCTTTTCGCGCCGCGCCCGCCCTGCGGCCAACCCGGCTGGCGGCCTGGCGCTGCGTACCTTGTTGCAATGGCACTGGATCAGCTCGGCTATTTGCCTGGGGGGCATGCTGCTGTTTGGCATTACCGGTTTTACGCTGAACCACGCCAGCCAGATTGAAGCCAAGCCGGCCATTACTACCAAGCAATACCCGCTGCCCGCCGCCCAGCTGGACCGCCTGCAGCTCTTGGCCGAAAGCGAGGCGCCACCGCCCACGCTACCGCAAGACATCCAGACCTGGCTGGCCGGCCAATGCCAATGCAATGTGGCCGATGCCGTGCCGGAATGGTCGGCTGACGAGGTGTACCTGCCCATGCCGCGCCCCGGTGGCGATGCCTGGTTGCGCATCAGCCTGACCGACAAGCTGGTCGAGCACGAGGTTACCGACCGCGGCTGGCTGGCCTATTTCAACGATCTGCATAAAGGCCGACATACTGGCGATACCTGGCGCTGGTTTATCGACCTGATCGCCATCGGCAGCGTGGTGTTTTGCGTGACCGGCCTGCTGATTCTGCAAAAACACGCCGGTAACCGCCCGTCCACCTGGCCGCTATTCGGCCTGGGGCTGCTGCTGCCCGCCCTGATTGCCCTATTGACTATTCACTAAGCCCACATGAACCCGACTCCTTCTACCCCCCGTCGCCGTAGCGGCAAGCGCATGGCGCTGGCTGGCGGCATTGTTGCTGCGCTGGCGGCTGCCGGCTGGTATGGCTGGCAGCATTACCACGCCCAAGAGGACGCTTTGGCGCGCTACCTGACCGCCACCGTCCAGCAAGGTGATATCGAAGACCTGGTTACCGCCACCGGCAGCCTGCAGCCCAGCGACTACGTAGACGTGGGCGCCCAGGTGTCCGGGCAACTGGAAAAGATCTATGCCGAGGTGGGCTCGGTGGTGAAAAAGGGTGACCTGTTGGCCGAAATCGACTCTACCGTGTACAGCGCCACGGTAGATGCCCGCCGCGCCGCCCTGAAAAACCTGCAAGCCACGCAGCAAGCGCGCGAGTCCGACCTGAAGCTGGCCGAACAGCAGCTGCAGCGCCAGCAAAACCTGGCGCGCGACAGCGCCACCAGTGAGGAGAGCCTGCAGCAAGCCCAGGCCAGCGTGCGCAGCGCCCAGGCGCAGCTGGCGTCGGTAAAAGCCCAGATCGAGCAGGCCGAATCCACACTGCGCGTCGATGAAGCCAGCCTCAAGTACGCGCAGATTCTGGCGCCGATGGACGGTGTGGTGGTGTCCATCTCGCTCAAGCAGGGTCAAACCATCAACGCCAGTCAGTCGTCGCCCACGCTGCTGCGCATTGCCGACCTGTCCACCATGACGGTGCAAACCCAGGTGTCCGAAGCCGATGTAACACGCCTGCGCCCCGGCATGCCGGTTTACTTCACCACACTGGGTAGCCGCAACCGCCGCTACCAGGGCGAGCTGCGCAAGGTAGAGCCCACCCCCACGGTGAACAACAACGTGGTGCTGTACAACGCGCTGTTCGACGTAAAAAACCAGCAGCGCAACCTGCTGCCACAAATGACCGCGCAGGTATTCTTTGTGGCGGCCGAGGCGCACGACACCCTGGTGGTGCCGGCCGGTGCGGTAAAGCTGGCACGCATGGCGCCGGGTAGCCGCCGTGGTGATAGCGAGGCATCCGGCCCGGCTGGCGCACCACCGCGTGGCGAGGCTAGCGCTGGCAAAGGCCAGCCGCCACGCGCCACCGCTGCGCTGCAAGGCCAGGAAACCAAAGCCCCAGTTGCGGCCAGCCGTCACAACAGTGCCAAGCCGGAGCATGCCGCTGCCGGCATGCCGCCTGCGGGTGAGCGTCCGGCCGGCTTTGGCGGTGCGCCGCTGTCCGATGCCGAGCGCGAAGCGCGCCGCAAACAGTTTGAAAGCATGACGCCCGAGCAGCGCGAAGCGTGGCGTGCCCGCCGTGCCGAACAGCGCCAGGCGCAGGGCGAAGGCGGCATGCCGCCAGCCGGCCCGCGCTCCGCGGGTGCCGAGCCGTCGGCTAAACGTGGCGACGCCGCCGGCACCGGCAAAGCCGTTGCTGCGGCCAACCCAGTGGCCACCACGGCCCGCGTCAAACCGCGCGAGCTGCCGGTATGGAGCGGGGTAGGGAATGGCCGCCAGCAGCGCGTGCGCGAAGGCACGGTGCGCGTGGTATTGCCGGATAACAGCATTGTGGAACGTAAAGTGACCGTGGGTATTACCGACCGTGTCAGCTACCAGGTGCTGGGTGGCCTGAAACCGGGCGAGCGCGTGATCGTGGGCGAAAAGGCGCAAGACAAGGAAGCGGCGCGCAAGGGCGCAAACCGTAGTGGCGAGATGGGCCCGCCAGCCGGCATGGGTGCACCGGGTATGGGCGCGCCAGGCATGGGGGCCGGCCGATGAGCCAGCCGCAGCAAGCCGTGCCGCTGATCCAGCTGTCGGCGGTCACCAAGTCTTACCGCCAGGGCGAGCTGGAAAGCACCGTGCTGCACGGTATAGACCTGACGATTCATGAGGGCGAGTTTCTGGCCATTGTCGGCGCGTCCGGCTCCGGCAAGTCCACGCTGATGAACATTCTGGGCTGCCTGGACCGCCCCGGTAGCGGCAGCTACCGCTTTCGTGGCCAGGACGTCAGCGGCCTCAGCCGTGACGAGCTGGCGCGCTTGCGCCGCGAAGAGTTCGGCTTTGTGTTCCAGAGCTACCACCTGATCGCCGCGGGCACGGCGGTAGAAAACGTGGAAATGCCGGCCATGTACGCCGGTGTACCGCACGCCGAGCGCCGTGTGCGCGCCGTACAGCTGCTGCGCGAGCTGGGGCTGGAAGCGCGCTTGTACCACCGCCCCAGCCAGCTGTCTGGTGGCCAGCAGCAGCGGGTATCCATTGCCCGCGCGCTGATGAACGGCGGGCGCATCATTCTGGCGGATGAACCCACCGGCGCGCTGGACAGCAAGAGCGGCGCCGACGTGATGCGCCTGCTGAAAGAGCTGTCGCAGCGCGGCCATACCGTGATCCTGATTACCCACGCGGCAGAAGTGGCCGCGCACGCCAGCCGCGTGATCGAAATCCGCGACGGCCATATCCTCAGCGACAGCGGCAGCCTGGATAAGCCTGCGGCCAACTATCAGCCACCGCTGGTACACCGTGCTTTCAGTACGTTGGCCGACCTGCTGGAAACCGTGCGCCTGGCGCTGCGCTCGCTGCGCGGCAACCTGTTTCGCGCCGTGCTCACGCTGCTGGGTATCGTCATTGGCGTGGGCTCGGTCATTGCCATGATGGCCATCGGCGACGGTGCCAAGCAGCGCGTGGTGGACAATATCAGCGCCATGGGCAGCAACCTGCTGCTGGTGCGCCCCGGCGGCAGCAACCAGCGCGGCTTCAGCCCGTCCACGCTTGTACTGGAAGACGTGGCCGCCATCAACAAACAGGTGGACAACGTATTGGCAGCGGTGCCGGAGCAGCAAAACAGCGTCACGCTGCGCGCCGGCGAAAACGACGTCAGCACCACGCTGATTGCCACCTCGGCCAGCTACCCGCTGGCGCGTAACTGGGCGCTGTCCAGCGGTACTTTCTTTACCGAAGACGACGACGAAAGCTACGCCGGCGTGGCAGTGCTGGGCAAAACCGCTGCCGAGAACCTGTTTCCCGGCAACCCCAGCCCGCTGGGCGAGTTCGTCATGGCCAATAACGTGATGTTGCAGGTAGTGGGCATCATGAGCCGCAAGGGTGCCTCGCCCAGCGGCCAGGACCAGGACGACGTGATCATCGTGCCGTACGCCACCAATAACCTGCGCATCTCCGGCGCGCGCAGCCTGCGCAACGTGAACGTGGCGGTGAAAGATGTGGCCCGTATCGATGAAACCCAGGCCGCAGTAGAACAGCTGCTGGCCGAGCGCCACGGCAAGGTGGATTTCCAGATCCGCAATATGGCGTCCATCATCGCCACCACCGAAGAAACACAAAACACCATGACGCTGCTGCTGGGCGCCATTGCCGCCATTTCGCTGCTGGTGGGCGGTATCGGCGTGATGAACATCATGCTGGTGTCGGTGACCGAGCGCACCCGCGAGATCGGTATCCGCATGGCTACTGGCGCGCGCGAGCGCAACATCCTGCAGCAGTTTTTGATCGAGGCGCTGGTGGTGTCCGCCATCGGTGGGGTCATCGGCGTGGTGGCCGGGCTGGGTACCGCCTGGCTGATTGCCGCCTTCGATACCCCGGTCAAGATCACCCTGATGCCGGTATTGCTGGCCTTTGGCTGCGCGTTTTCCACCGGCTTGCTGTTTGGTTACCTGCCGGCACGCAAGGCCGCCCAGATGGACCCGGTGACGGCACTGGCGTCGGATTAGGAGTTTTCATGCACAACAAGACGCTTACCCTGGCCGTGTTGGCCACCCTGCTGGCCGGCTGCGCGCAAACCACGCCACCGCAAGACACGGCCTTGCCGCTGCCAGCAGCCTGGCAGGCAAATAATGCGGCCAAGCCTGGTGCGGCCGTACTGAACGATCGCTGGTGGCAGCTGTTTGGCGCCGCCGAGCTAAACCGCCTGGTAGACCAGGCACTGGCCGGTAGTCCGGATCTGGCCCAGGCTGCCGCACGGCTGCAGCAGGCGCAAGCCAGTGCCGATAGCAGCGCCGCCAGCCTGTTTCCGGCCGTCAGCCTGTCCGGCAGTAGCAACCAGCGCGAAACCGAGACCGCCAATGGTGCCAGCAGCACCAGTAAAAGCAGCAGCCTGTCTGCGGGCATTAGCTATGAGGTAGACCTGTGGGGCAAGGTGGCTGCCAGCCAGCGTGCCGCTGCGGCCAACCTGCAAGGCAGCCAGTACGACCTGGCCACGGCGCGGCAGACGCTGCTGGCTGCGGTGGTGAATGCCTACTTCCAGCTGCAAGCCGTGCGCGACCGCCTGGCGCTGGCGCAGGCCAGCCTGCACGACAGCCGCCAGCTGCTGGACATCAGCGAAGCCAAACTACGGCACGGCGCGGCGACCGAGCTGGATGTCAGCCAGATCCGCAGCAGCTGGCTGGCGCAGCAGGCCAGCGTGCTGAGCCTGCAAAACCAGCAGCAGCCGCTGCTGAACACCCTGGCCATTCTGGCCGGCCAGCTGCCGCAGGGCTTTAGCGTGGCCAGCGAGCCGCTGCTGGCGCTGGCGGTGCCGGACGTACCCGCCGGTTTGCCGTCCGAGGTACTGCGCCGCCGACCGGACATCGCCAAGGCAGAAAGCGAGCTGGAAGCCGCTGCGGCCAACCTGGATGCCGCCCGCGCCGCGCTGTACCCCAGCCTGCAGCTGTCCGGTAGCGCCGGCCTGGCCTCTAGCGCCTTGCTGTCGCTATCCGGCGCCACGCAAAGCCTGAGCCTGGGCGCCAGCCTGGCGCAAAGCCTGTTTGACGGCGGCAAGCTGCGCGCCCAGGTGGCCAGCAGCCAGGCCGCACGCCAGCAGCTATTGCACAGCTACCGCAAAACCACGCTGACCGCGCTGGGCGAGGTCGAAGACGCGCTGAATGCCGTGGCGTTGGCGCGTCAGCAGGAACGCCTGCAGCAGCAGGCCAGCCGCGAGGCCGAGCGCACACTGCAGCTCACCCGCATTCGCCAGCGCGAAGGCCTGGTGGACATGGCCACGCTGCTGGCTGCACAAAAAAGCCACGCCAGCAGCCGCGATAGCTTGCTACAGCAGCGGCTGGCACGGCAGCAGGCCACCGTTACCTTGATCAAGGCGCTGGGCGGCGGCTGGCAGGGGCGGGCCAGCTTATAAGGCAGGCAGCCCTGCCACGGTGTGGTGTGGCAGGGCTGCGGATTGAATGAAGTGCGCGTGGTTTATGCCTTTGGATTGTGGCTGGCTGCGTTTTTGATATGATAATAGTTCTCAAATAGATTATTATTAACAAGATGAAAACACCGCGCCTGTTTCCCCTGCTTTTGCTAGCCAGCCTGCCGGCCTGGGCCGAAGTCAATCTGGTGTACCACGTTGATGTGCAGCTGCAGCCAGATAGCCGTGTGCAAGAGATGACACGCGACATCCTGCTGGAAGACGACACCGACGTGGCGCGCAACCGTGTGCGCCAGCTGGAATACCAGCCCGAGTGGCAACAGGTTTCGCTGCTGGAGGCCTACACCGTGCTGCCGGATGGTCGCCGCGTACCGGTACCGGCTACCGCCGTGGCAGACCAGCCGTACAGCCAGTTGCAAGACAACCCGTACACGCAAAGCATGCGCAGCCTGGATGTGACCTTTCCGCAAGCACAGAAGGGCGCGCGCGTGGTGTACCGCTTTCGTACCGCTAGCCAGCTGTTGGCACTGCAGGCCCGGCAGGGGGACTTTTACCCGGCCAGTGTGAAGAACCCGCGCTCGGTGCGCTTTACCCTGACGGCACCGCACAACCTGGGGCTGAAGGTGGCGGCCAACAGTGCCGTCGCCGAACAGCGGCTGGCCGCTGGCCGTGTGCAGTGGCAGGCGCAGTGGCAGCTAGCGGGTGACGGCACGCAGCCGGTGCCGCACTTTGCCTATTCGGCCTATCGCGATTGGTCGGCGCTGGGGCAGGCCTATGCAGGGCTATGGCCGCAGCCGCAGCCGTCGGCGGCCATCAAGGACAAGGCGGCACAGCTGGTGGCCGCGAGCAATGGCGACCGCCTGAAAGAAATGCAGGCGCTGTACCAGTGGGTAGCCGAGCTGCCGGCCCCGCACCTGGCCTACAGCAGCCGTGCGCTGCAGCCGCGTGCTGCCGAGCAGGTGATGGCACAGGGCTACGGCAATAGCCGCGACAAGGTAGCGCTGCTGCAGGCGTTGTTGGCCGCACGCGGTATCGATAGCTACCCGCAACTGGCCAGGCGCCAGGGCAGGGCGCTGCCACTGCTGCCCACCAGCCTGGCGTTTGATTGTGTGCTGCTGCACGTGCCGGCGCAGGGCGGCATGCGCGCGCAGTGGCTGGACCCG
>JAIXTB010000127.1 GCA_027484385.1 Neisseriaceae bacterium
CCAGGCCCAGCCGTGCCAGCTCACCCAAACCCGGCATGGCACCACCGGCAAACAACATACCCACAAACAAGCCCGTCAAGCCAAAGCCGATCTTGCCGCTATCTTTACGCCCAGCATACGCTTTCAGCGTAGAGGCCAACACCGCTTGCTTGTTTCGTACCTGCTGGTACAGCGCCTCTGCCGCCGCCACATCCTGCCGGCCGGGGGCACTGCGCACCGAGACATAGCCTTGAACCTGCCCCTGTACGGTAATAGGCGTCACGTAAGCCTCTACCCAGTAAAAATCCCCATTTTTGGCACGGTTTTTCACGATGCCGCGCCACGGCTTGCCCGCTTTCACCGTATCCCACAGGTCGGCAAAGGCCTCTGCCGGCATATCCGGATGCCGGACCACGTTGTGGTTCTTGCCTAGCAGCTCACCCTCCTCGAAGCCGCTGATCTCGATGAAGGCCCGGTTGGCGTAGGTAATGGCGCCCTTCAGATCTGTCTTGGTAACAATGGGGCGCTGCGGGTCGAGGAACAACTCGTTGGCCGTTACAGGGGTATTGATCTTCATGGCTTATTCTTCTGTGTGTGGTCGCAGAATTCTATCATTTATAAGCGAATACTAATCAAATATACATTTATTGCAATGCAAAACACTTCTCACAGCAGACAGAACGCAGTACATTAGTAAAACGATAATCAATATCAAAAAGACATGCTGCAGCACGCCGACCAAGCCCATATCGATACCGACACGCTGCTGGACATCATCGAGCACCAGCGCATTGGTGCCGAGTTCCAGCCCATCAAGCATACCGATACCCTAGCCACTATAGGACACGAGGCGTTGGCCCGCTTTTACAAGCGCAATGGGCAGCCCATACCCCCGCAAGCCGTGTTTGCCACCTTGCACGACTCGCCGGTCACCCTGGTGCAAGCCGAGCTGATGAGCAAACGCTGGCAGATAGACAGCGCCCCGCAGGATGGCTTGCTGTTTCTGAATCTGGATCCGGACGCCTTCACCATCAGTGGTGCCAACCCGGATCATCACCCCATCCTGCAGCTACTGGCGCAGCCGGACAGGATCGTGGTCGAGATCATAGAAAATGCCAGCATCCAGGATGCGGACCGCAGCCTGTGGCTGGCAGAGTGCCTGGCCGCTCGCGGTATCCTGACTGCACTGGACGATATAGGCGGTGTCGGCACCATGTTATCGCTACCGATTCTGTGCAATGTGGACCTATTCAAATTCGACCGCCACTGGCTGCAAGCCATACACCAGCCGGCACAGCGACGCATGCTGAAAATGTTATTGGATTATGCGAAGGCAGAAAACAAAAAAACCGTATTGGAAGGCATTGAAACAGCAGATGACCTGGCGATTGCCAGAGAGTTGAATGTTGATTATGTGCAGGGATATTTATTCAGACCCGAATTCATCAACAAACAGGCCTGAACACATTGCGGCCAACCTTTACAGGTTGGCCGCATCTTTTTATCGTGCCACTATAATCATTTCTACCTGACGCAGCGCATAAATATCCTTGCCGCCAGCGTAGCTGATAGACGACTGCAAATCTTCTTTCAGCTCCACCAGCACACGCCCCATGCGGCCCTTATACTCAACCAGGATTTTTTTACCCTCAACGTTCTTGTATTCACCCTTGTTGAATTGGGACGCGCTGCCAAAGTATTCTTTGTAATGCTTGCCGTTGATTTCCACGATTTCACCGGCTGATTCGTCATAGCCGGCAAATAGCGAGCCTGCCATCACCATGGTAGCCCCGCATGCCAATGCCTTGGCCACATCGCCATGCTCGACAATACCGCCATCCGCAATCACCGGCACGGTCACTGCCGCCGCGCAATCCTGCACGGTAGAAATCATCGGACGATGAAAGCCGGTCTTGTTCTTGGTAATGCAGACGCGACCGCCAGCAATGCCTGCCTTGATGGCATCGCAACCCCATGCCTGCAAGTCTCGCGCAGCCTCGGCGGTGGCAATATTGCCCCCAATCAGGAAACTACCGGGGAACATCTGCTTGACCAGCTTGATCATGCGCTCCGCTTTGACACACCATGCGTTGGCAATATCCAGCGTGATGTATTCAGGTGTCAGGCCGGCATCTTTTAGCGCTTGCAGCTGTTCCAGCGTGTCGTCATTTACGCCGACACTAATGGAGGCGAACAGCCCCTTTTTCTGCATGTCGGCGACAAAACCAACCGTATCCACATTAAAGCGGTGCATAGTGTAAAACCAGCCCTGGCGAGCAAAGTATTCACATGTTTCTGCATCGACAACACTTTTCATATTCGATGCATACAGCGGCATATCAAAACGCCGCGGGCCAAACTGCACCGAGGTATCGCATTCTTTACGGCTATCCACGATGGTTTTCCGGGGTACCAGATAAACATCGCCATAGTTCAATTCGGTCTTGTGCATGATGCGCTCCATCTATTTGGGGTGACATGCCGCCGTTCCGGATAGCGACATAAAACTGGGGGCCCCAAAAATAAAAGCGGAAGCCACTGGCTTCCGCTTGCATTTATCCCTGCGCCTGCCTCCGCAGAGGGCGCGCACAAACATTTCAAATCTACAGCCCAATCTCCCCAGTGTCAACCACAAAAAGCATTTTCCCGCCGCCAATCGCCATGTCAATTATCCAGCCAGTCGATAATGCTTTGCCATGCCTCCCGCTCTTTGCTGGCACGGGCCGGCGGCAGATCGAAGAGCGTCAAACCCATGGCTACCGCCTGCACATAGAGCTGGGTATTACGAAGATAGCCGATCACCGGCACACCCAAGCCATCCAGAAACTGCTGCAAGTCACGGGCAGACTTGGTACGCGAATCGATGCGCATGCCCACCACCCCGACAAATGCCTTTTGCTTGCGCACGGCTTTTTCCTGCAACAGCACTTCAAAAAAATCCCGGCTGGCCCACATATCGAAAGGCGATGGCTGGATAGGCACAATGACACGATCCACTTTCGCCACCAGGGCGGCCAGCTTTTTACCGTGCAAGCCTGCGGGGCTATCCAGCACAATCACCTGCGTACCCTTGGGCGGGCGTGCCGGCTCGCCGGGGTCTACCTTCCAGCCATCAATCGGCGGCAGCGCCTTGTCCCGGCAGGCCAGCCAGGCCAGCGAAGATTGCTGGCGGTCAACATCCCCCAGCATGATGCGGGTGCCTTGCGCCGCATAAAAGCCGGCCAGGTTGGTAGACAAAGTGGATTTGCCACTCCCCCCTTTGGGGTTGGCCACCAGTATCGAATACGCCATAAGTACTTTCTGCTATGCAAGCTGCGCACCGTGTAACGTGCACCGAGCTGCCTGCTGGTTTATGCTGCCAGATCCAAACTGATCATGATTTTGCCATGACAAAACCCACCCGCCCCTTTGCCGCCCTGCTGTTCGACATGGACGGCCTGATGATAGATACCGAGGCGCTGTCCGAGCGCGTATGGCGGCAAACCGCCACCGAGCAGGGCATCCCGCTGAGCCATGCGCAACTGCAGATGATGGTGGGGCTATCCACCGAGCGCTGCCTGCAGTACCTGGCAGACACCCTGCCTGACGGGCATGACGTACAGGCTTTTGGCCAGCTGGCACGGCAGCGCTATCACCAGATGCTACACCAGGAAGAGATCCCGCTTAAACCCGGCATACTTCACCTGCTGGACTGGTGCTCGCGGGAAAACCTGCCACGTGCCGTAGGCACGGCGACACAACGCACACTGGCAGACCTGAAACTCTCCCGCACTGGCCTGCAACGCTATTTTGCGCACACCGTGGCCGGCGATGAAGTGGCGCACAGCAAGCCGGCACCGGATGTCTACCTGAAAGCGGCGCAGCTGCTAGACGTTTCCCCAGCAGACTGCATTGTGCTGGAGGACTCGCCCCATGGCGCGCAGGCGGCACTGGCGGCCAACATGCGCGTCATCATCGTGCCCGATATGGCACAACCGCCAGCGCACATAGCAAAACAGGCCCTGGCGGTATGCCAGGACCTGCATGCAGCACAGGCCTTGCTGGCTGGGCTGGTTTAACCGTCGGCGTTGATGCGGCTGATGAGCTTACCCAGCACCGCAACGGCCTGCTCGTTCTCTACCTGGCAGGTACCGGCGGCTTCGTGGCCGCCACCGCCGTACTCCAGCATCAGCGCACCTACATTCGTTTTGCTGCTGCGGTCCACGATGGACTTGCCGGTGGCAAACACCGTATTTTGCTTGTTCAGCCCCCACAGCACGTGAATGGAAATATTGCACTGCGGGTACATGGCATAGATGGCAAAGCGATTGATCGGGTGGATCAGGTCTTCTTCACGCAGGTCCAGCACCACCAGATTGCCGTGCACCGTGGCGCAACGCTCGATCTGCTCCCGGGCTTTGGGCTCATGCTCGAAATACAGTTCCACTCGCTCTTTTACATCAGGCAGGGCCAGGATTTCTTCGATGGTATGGTTACGGCAATACTGGATCAGGTCCATCATTAGCGCGTAATTGCTGATGCGGAACTCACGGAAACGCCCCAAGCCGGTACGCGCATCCATCAGGTAGTTCAGCAATACCCAGTCTTTGGGCGCCAGAATCTCGTCACGGCTGAACTGGGCGGCATCCGCCTTGTCTACCGCCTCCATCATGTCGTCGCTAATGCCGGTAAAGCGTGCCTTGCCGCCATAGTAGTCGTACACCACACGAGCAGCCGAGGGCGCATCCGGGTCGATGATATGGTTGGTGATCTCACCACTATTGCGCAAGGTTTCGGAAAAGTGATGGTCGAATGCCAGGTAGGCACCCGGGACATAAGGCAGGTTAGTGGTGATGTCACGGTTGGTGATCTCTACCTTGCCGTCTTGCATGTCCTTCGGGTGAACAAACTTGATCTCGTCAATCAGATCCAGCTCATTGAGCAGGACAGCGCAGACCAAACCGTCAAAGTCACTGCGGGTTACCAAACGATACTTTTCATAGGCCATAATGGTTCTCCAGCTCGATGCCGTATTAATCAGGGGAACAGCTCATGATAGCGTGCTGCTTGCCTTTTGCGCGCAGGAAATCAGCTGACAATGACAGCCAAGCCCGCCTTGAAATCAGAATTTCCTTGTCATTCATCCACTTCAGCGCTGCACCCACCTCCCTGGTAAAACACAGGCTGTGACCTAAATGATGCACACGCCACCACCCGCCCGCCCCAACTACGACGATTAGCGGCAAATGAACAAAAAGCCTGCACCTTTGTCACACTTGTCTTGCATTTAGCCTGCCCCCATAATCCTGCACATGAAATTTCTCTCCGACCTGTTTCCAGTCATTCTGTTCTTTGGCTGCTACTGGCTGACCAAGGACATGTTCCTGGCCACCGGCATCGCCATCGTCGCCACCACCATCATGGTGGCCCTGACCTGGTTCAAACACAAAAAAGTGGAAACCATGCAATGGATTAGCCTGGGGCTGATCGTTGTCATGGGCGGTGCAACACTCTTGCTGCACGACAAGCATTTCATCATGTGGAAACCCACCGTGCTGTACTGGCTGATGGGTGTTGGCCTGTTAATCGGCCAGCTTACCGGCCGCTTTGGCATGAAAAGCCTGATGGGTGGCCAACTACAGCTTCCCGACGCCGTATGGAAAAAGCTGAATCTGGCTTGGGCTGCATTCTTCATCACCTTGGGCGGCGTCAACCTGTTTGTTGCCTTTACCTTCAGTGAAGAAACCTGGGTCAGTTTCAAGCTTTTTGGCGGCTTTGGCCTGATGATCGCTTTTGTCATTGCACAAAGCCTGTACCTGTCGAAATATATTGAGGAGACACCTTGATGCTGTACGCCATTACCGGCCAGGACGTAGCCGACTCGCTAGCCCAGCGGCTGGCTGCCCGCCCCGCCCATCTGGAGCGCCTGCAAGCGCTACAGGCAGAAGGCCGATTGATACTGGCTGGCCCCTTTCCTGCTATCGACAGCAACGATCCGGGCAGTGCAGGTTTCAGTGGCAGCCTGATCGTCGCCGAGTTCAGCAGCCTGCAAGCCGCGCAAAGCTGGGCCGAGGCCGACCCCTACGTCGCAGCAGGCGTGTATGCGTCGGTCAGCGTCAAGCCATTCCGCAAAGTATTGCCAGCATGAGCATCATTCATGCCATGGAAAGCCGCCTGGCCGTTCTCGCGCCAAGCCACCTCGACATACACGACGATAGTGCAGCCCATGCCGGCCATGCCGGCGCTGGCGCTGGCGGGCACTACGACCTGCTGATCGTATCGGCAGCCTTCAGCGGGAAAAACCGCGTTCAACGCCAACGTCTGGTTTACCAGGCACTGGGCGACCTGATGCAAAACGGCATCCACGCCCTGGCCATGCGCACCCTTACTCCAGAAGAAATCTGAACATGACAAAACTGAATAAAGCACTGGGCATCAGCATGCTCTGCTTCGCGGCCAACCTGGCCATGGCGGCACCCGTTGCCACCGTCAACGGTACCGTCATCGACCAAACCGTACTGGATAAAGCTGTCAGCCAGATTGTCAGCGCAAACGGCGGTCGCATCCAGGACAGCCCGGCCCTGCGCGAAGATGTACGCCAGCGCCTGATCAACCGCGAGCTCGTGCTGCAGGCAGCCAACAAAGCCGGTCTGGACAAGAATCCCGAGTTCGCCAGCCGTCTGGCAGAAGCCCGCAATGACCTGCTCCAGCAGGCATTCTTCGAGGCAGCCAGCAAGAACCGTCCGGTAAACGATGCTGATGTCAAAGCCGAATACGACCGCTACGCCAGCCAATTCAAGGATGTGAAAGAAGTCCAAGTCCGCCAGATCATCCTGGCGGATGAAGCTGCGGCCAACAAGGCTATCGCTGCACTCAAGAAAGGCGCCAAGTTCGACCAGATGGCCAAAGCCCAATCGCTGGATACTGCCAGCAAAGAACGCGGTGGCGACCTGGGCTGGGGTAATCTCGCCGCCATGGAGCCACCACTGGCCGAAGCACTGAAAGCCATCGGCAAAGGCCAGATCAGCGCCAAACCACTGCAATCGCAAATGGGCTGGCACATTTTCAAAGTAGAAGATATCCGCAATGCCCAGCCCCTGGCGTTTGACAGCATCAAGGCACGTATTGCCCAGGATCTTCAGGAAAAAGCCGTCCGCGACGCCGTTCTCGAGCTGCGCCAGAAGGCCAACATTCAATAATCCGATTGGAACAGACTGATGAATACTCGCTTCAAGCACTCCCTGATTGCCGCCACCCTGCTGCTGGCCGGCTCCGCCGCCATGGCAACCCCATCCGTCAATGGTGTAGCCATCAGCCAGCAACGCATTGACGCTATTGCCCGCATGATGGAAGCGCAAGGCCAACCCGCCAACCCGCAGATGAAAGAGATGATCACCGACCAGCTGATCACAGCCGAAATCCTGCGCCAGGAAGCCGTGAAAAAAGGCATGGACAAGTCCGCTGATTTCCAGGCTGAAATGGAAAATGCCCAAGCCATGGCGCTGGCAAACCGCTTCATCAAGGAACACGTACGCACCAACCCGATTACCGATGCCCAGATCAAGGCAGAGTACGACAAGGTGAAAGCCGAGTTCCCGGAGAAGAAAAGCTACCGCGCACGCCACATCCTGGTGAAAACCGAATCCGAAGCGCAGGCAGTACTGTCGGCACTGAAAAAAGGCAAACCGTTTGACCAGCTGGCCAAAGAAAAATCCATCGACCCGGGCAGTAAGGTCAACGGTGGCGATCTGGGCTGGAACGAGCCTGCCACCTTTGTTGCACCGTTCTCCGAAGCCATGATCAAGCTGGCCAAAGGCCAGGTAACGGCCACACCAGTCAAAACCCAGTTTGGCTTCCACATCATCAAGCTGGACGATGTCAAAGTAGAAGCTGCGCCACCGGTAGATGCCCTGCGCCCACAACTGGAGCAGCGCATTCAGTCCCAGCGCATCGAAGCATTGATCAAAGACCTGAAGGCCAAGGCCAAGGTTCAGCAGTAAGCCTCATGGCCGCGATAGCGGCCATGAGCAATAAAAAAGCCAGCGCTAGCGCTGGCTTTTTTATTGGCTAAAACCAATCAATCTTCATCGTCTTGCCATGAAGGCGGGCGCTTTTCCAGAAATGCCGCCACACCTTCGCGCTGCTCGTCACCGCCCACCAACTCCAGGAAAGCGGCTCTTTCCAGCAACAATTGCCGCTCCAGCGTATTCTGCGCACTCACCTCGATCAGGCGGCGTGCCGCCAGTACCGCACTGCGTGACTGATTAGCCACTTTGCCAGCCAGGCTGATGGCCACGATTTTAGCCAGACCAGCATCAACGATCTCTTCGGCCAGGCCTATTTTCAACGCCGTATCGGCGTCAACCAGCTCGCCTCCCAGAATGATGCGCTTGGCCCAAGACACACCCACACGCTCGGTAAGCGCCTTGGTTCCACCTGCAGCAGGGATCAGACCGACCAGCGCCTCTGGCAAGCCCAGCTTGGCACCACGTTCTATCACGATGTAGTCACACGCCAGGGCACACTCCAGCCCGCCCCCCAGCGCAAAGCCGTTGACTGCCGCCACGGTCACCCCACGGAACTGGCGAACACTATTGAAGGCCGCAGCAAAAGCATCAATCACACGCGCAGCCTGCTCGCGGTCTGCAGAGGCAAACTGGGCCAGATCGGCTCCCGCAGAAAAGAAGCGCTCCCCTGCACCGGTCAGTACGACGCTACGGACTTGTGAATCTGCATCCAGCGCCTCCATGGCCAGTGTAAGTGCCTTCAACGACTCCAGCGTCCAGGCATTGGCTGGTGGGTTGTTGATGGTAACAATGGCCGACTGACCCAATCGTTCAACCACAATATACTTGCTCATTCGTTACCTCCCCACCTGTGCTACACGGCTATTCGACTTTCTTGCCGTGCCTGTACGTCTAGACATTGAAACCACCCCATTCACGGAAAGGCGACCATTTTGTGACGAAATGTCGATATTTTCTAGTACTAAAAATGGACTATCACCATGATTTTTCAAGTATTTCCAACGCGTTGAAACCAATGTCATTATTAGTCAAATGTAATAAACCATAGGCGTATTTAGCCAAAAAAATAGCGGTTTTCGTTAATATCACTGCTACAATCTTTTTTTAGTTTTAGAACTGTTTTCACCAAAATGCTGGAAATCAGTCTGCTCTCCCTCTTCATTACCGGCTTGCTCGGCGGCGTGCACTGCCTGGGCATGTGCGGTGGCATCGTCACGGCCATCTCCGTTACCGGCACCGGCCAGAAACCATTACTGCTACTGGGGTATAACCTGGGCAGGCTGGGCAGCTATACGATGATGGGGGCGCTACTAGGCGGCTTGAGCGAGTGGGGTATGGCACAGGCCAGCTATCGCCCGCTGCAAGTAGGCCTTTTTGCTCTGGCAAACATTTTGCTGATCTTGCTTGGCCTGTACCTGGCAGGCTTCTCTGCCATGGTTGGCCGCATAGAGAAACTGGGGTCGCCACTTTGGCAGTGTTTACAGCCGCTGGCACGGCGCTTTCTGCCGGTACGCCACCCGCTGCATAGTATCGTCGTTGGCGCCATCTGGGGCTGGGTACCTTGTGGCCTGGTCTATACCGCCAGCCTGGCCGCACTGGCCACGCAGTCGGCCAGCGGTGGTGCGCTAGCCATGCTGAGTTTCGGCTTGGGCACCCTGCCCAACCTGCTGCTGATGGGCGCCTTTGCGGCCAGGCTGCAGCAGCTAAAGCAACAACGGCCAGTCCGGCTGTTTGCCGGGCTGACCGTTTGCGTTATCGGGCTATGGCACTTGGCCAGCCTGTTTACTTCATAGCAGCTACCAGGGCACCCACATTGGACTTGAACAGCTGCAGATAGCTGGAAGCTTCCGGTGAGGCAGACAGCGCATCGGAGTACAGTTTACCACCCACTTTCACCCCGGCCTCACGGCTGAGCTGATCCAGCAAGCGGCGATCAGCCATATTCTCGAAGAACACCGCCCCCACTTTTTCTTTGCGTACCTGGCGGATCAACGCTGCTACGCCTTTAGCCGAGGCCTCAGCATCAGTACTGACACCTTGTGGCGCCATGAAACGTAGCTGGTAGCGTGCAGCCAGATAAGCAAAAGCGTCGTGCGAGGTCAGGACTTTGCGGCGTTCGGCCGGGATGGCAGCAAAACTCTTTGCTGCCCAGCCATCCAGCTCCAGCAACTGCGCTTTATAAGCCTGGGCGCGCTGACGGTAGTATGCGGCGCCGGCAGGGTCGGCCTTGGCAAAACCGGCGGCCATTGCTTCGGCATACAGCACCACATTCTGCGGGTTATGCCAGGCGTGCGGGTCTTGCTTGCCATGGTCGTGATCATGGCCATGATGATCGTCGTGCTCTTCGTGCTCGGCCATGGCTAATGGTTTTACCTTGGCCGCTGCGGTGACGGTCAGGCCTTTGAACGCGGCCGACTTGCTCAGCCGTGCCATCCAGCCCTCAAACCCCAGGCCATTGACCACAAACACCTTGGCTGCGGCCAACTTGCGCACGTCGGCTGGCGATGGCTGAAACACGTGGGCATCCTGATCGGGCGCCACCAGCGACACCACCTCTACCCGCTCGCCACCAACCTCACGTGCCACGTCGGCAACAATACTGAAGCTCGCCACCACGGGCAGCTTGGCGCAGGCCAGCAGAGGCGACATGGCCAGGGTGAGGGCAAATAGTTTACGCATGACTCTTCCTAATTGGTGAAATGACGGGCACGCACCAGCCGCGGCAACAAACCACCCTGGGGTGCAAACAACAGTGACAGCAGGTAGACCAGCCCCGCCAGCAGGATGATGGCAGGGCCGGATGGCAGCTCGTAGTGATACGACAGCAACAGCCCACCCACACCGGACAAAGCCGCAATGGCAAACGAAGTCAGCAGCATGCCGCCCACGGAGGCCGCCCACAGGCGCGAGGCAATCGCCGGCAGCATCATCAGGCCCACCGACATCAGCGTACCCAGCGCCTGGAAGCCGGCGACCAGGTTCAGCACTACCAGCAGCAGGAACAGCATGTGCCAGATACCGCCACGCGCACCAATCGCCCGCATGAACACCGGGTCCAGGCTCTCCAGCAGCAGCGGCCGGTAAATCACGGCCAATACCAGCAAGGTGAAAGTAGCCACTCCGGCCACCAGCAACAGGGCAGCATCGTCTACCGCCAGCACCGAGCCGAACAACAGATGCATCAAGTCGACATTGCTGCCGGACTTCGACACCAGTAACACCCCCAAGGACAGCGACAGCAGATAAAAAGCCGCAAAGCTCGCGTCTTCTTTTACCTCGGTATAGCGCGTGGCCAGGCCAGCCAGCACCGCCACCAGCACCCCAGCCACAAAACCACCCAGGCTCATAGCCGGCAAACTCAGGCCCGCCAAGAGGTAAGCAACGGCAGCGCCTGGCAGCACGGCATGGCTCATGGCATCGCCCATCAGGCTCATGCGGCGCATCACCAGAAACAGGCCCACCGGCGCGCTGCCCAGCGCCAACGCCAGGCAACCCACCAGCGCACGGCGCATGAAGGCAAAATCGGCAAAGGGGGAAATCAGCATGTCTTGCAACCAGCTCATCACACACCCTCCCCGTCTACCTGGCACAGCGGAGCCCTGGCCAGCCAGTGGGCTGCTGTTTCACTCGCCTGGCGCAAACGCTCTTGGGTTAGCACCGCCGCGGTATCGCCCCAGGCGATAACCTCGCGCGCCATCAATAATGTCTGGGGAAAATGGCTGCGCACCTGGGCAATGTCATGCAGCACGGCAATGACTGTGCGCCCTTCCTGCTGCCAGCGCGCAACCAGCTGCAACAGGTCTTGGGTGGTGCGGGCATCCACGGCATTAAAGGGTTCATCGAGCATGATCAACCGGGCATCCTGCACCAGAATGCGGGCAAACAGCACACGCTGAAACTGCCCGCTGGACAGCGCCGACACAGGCCGCGTGGCAAAATCTTCCAGCCCCACTGCCACCAGCGCGTCCCAGCTGGCTTCGTCGTGCCCGCGGCCAACCTGGCCAAACAGGCCGCTCTGGCGCCAGTGGCCGCTGCTGACGAGGTCGATCACCGATACAGGCAGGGAGCGGTCGATCTCGGACTGCTGCGGCAAGTAAGCCAGATCGCGCCGGCTGATACCTTTGAACGCCACCTGGCCACTATCCGGCTTCAGCGCCCCCATGATGGTTTTCAGCAGCGTGCTTTTACCGGCACCATTCGGCCCGAAGATGGCGGTAGCGGTGGCGGCGGCAAAGCGCCCGCTCACATGGTGCACCGCCGGGTGGCGCTGATAGGACACCGTCAGATTATCCAGCTCGATCATGCCTCCCCTCCCAGTGCCCAGCCTACCAGCAGCCAAAGCAGGCATAGGGGTACGGCAGCCAGCAACAGGCGCTGCCACGCAGACATGGCCAAGAGGCGCCAGCGCGGCAGATGGTTTTCCTCACCGGCGCCGTGCGGATGGGGGTGAGAGTGGGCATGGTGGGTGTGGCTATGGTGATGGGGCATGCAATACGTTCTTTATTGTTTTGGTAAGACACAAGCGTGCAGCGCCGCCTCAACGCGGGCGACATCAATCTGGCTGGCAATCAGCTCAAAGCGGTTATCACGACGCCAGGCCACCTGGTTTGCCGCCCAGCGGCCCTCTGTCCAGTTCAGCCACAGCCAGGTATCCAGCACGCGGAATACGCCTTTGGCGCGTACCAGGCCTGACACCATGTCGGGCAAGGCATCAAAGAAGGCGGTCAAGGCCTCGCCGGAAAACTCGGTATCCGGTGGCAAGGTCCAGCCCTGCGACTGCCAGCCGGCCTGATCTTCGCTTTTCACCGCAGGGCGATAACGCGCTTTGGGTTGCACCGCCGCATCCAGCCAGGCCGGGTTGGCCGCACCTTCATGGATTTCGGCCACCACAGACTTGGGCGGAAAGAGCCCTGCCGCCTTCTGGCGGTAGGCTTCCAACGTGTCGGCATCGCACAAATCCGCCTTGGTAGCCAACAGTACGTCGGCAATCATGACCTGATCGCGATACAGTGGCTGGCGGAAGTAATCGTTATTGGCAAACTGGCGCGGGTCGACCAGTGTCATCACGGCGCCCACTTCCAGTGCGTTGCCCAAAGGCTCGGCGCGCAGCTCGTCAATCAGCCCCGCAGCGTGCGCCAGGCCGCTGGCCTCGATAATCAGCCGGTCTGGCCGCTCCCGGCGCACCAGGTTAGCCACGGTCACCGTCATTTGCGGACCAGCCACGCAGCACAGGCAGCCACCGGCAATCTCGGCCACCGGCAGCTCGCCATTGTCCAGCACGGCGCCGTCAATACCGATTTCGCCAAACTCGTTAACGATGATGGCCCATTTTTCGTGTGCAGGGCGGTTGGCTATCATGTATCGCAGCGCCGTGGTTTTACCCACGCCCAGAAAGCCCGTCAGCACGTTGACTAATGTTTTTTTCATGTCCGACACGCCTCGCAGCGCCCTGTCAGCATCAGATTCTGCTGGCTGATGGCAAACCCCGCACCACCGGCTTGCTGGCGCAACACATCCAGCACAGGCGTCGCGTCCAGCTCTTCTACACGGCCACAGTCGCCGCACACCAGAATCAGCCCCTCGTGGCTACACCCTACGTGGTGGCAAACGATGTAGCCATTCAAGGCATCCACCTTGTGCAGCAACCCGGCGGCCACCAGAAAATCCAGCGCGCGATACACTGTTGGCGGGGCAGCAATGCCACGCTGTTTTTGCAGGTCGGCCAGCACCTGATAAGCCTTGACTACGCCGCTGTAACTCAATACCAGCTCTAGCACCTGGCGACGCAGCGCAGTCAGCTTCACGCCCTGCTGCTGGCAGTGGCGGTCAGCCGCCTCGATAAAACAGGCGATTTCCATAAGATGTAGGCATCCAAACAAAAGGAGTTCTCAAATGTTACGGTATAACAAGGTGATTAACAAGGCTTAATATTTGCCTAAGCCAGCGCGTAAGCTTGCTGTGCTATGCTTTGTGGAAATCTAACCGTTAACCCGTAACCGCGAGGTGAAAGATGAAAAAACTGCTTCTGGCTTTATTGTCCTGCGCCATCCTGACCCCAGCACTGGCAGCCGACCCGATCAAGGCCCGCAAAGATGTGTTTGAGCAATACAAGAAAACCGTTGGGCCGATGTCCAAAGTCGTAAAAGGCGAAAGCCCTTTCAACAAAGACGAATTCGCCAAAATGGCTGCCCATCTGGATGAGCTTGCCCAGCAACCCTGGCAGTACTTCACACCAGGCAGCGACAAAGGCAAAACAGATGCCAAGGCAGAAATCTGGTCCAAGCCAGCAGAATTCAAAGCGGCGGTTGACAGCCACAAAGCTGAAGTTGCCAAGCTGAAACAAGCAGCAGCAGGCGCCAAGATCCTCGACGACATCAAGCCACAGTTCGGTGCCGTCATGAAGACCTGTAAAACCTGCCACGATAGTTTCCGCGCAGACTAAACCCCGCCGCAATGCAAGCCAGCATTGCCGCCACAAAACAAACCCTGCTTGCTTGCGCCAGCAGGGTTTGTTTATTACGGCACCATGCAATTATGCGCCAATGTGCTTATTTCTTGGGGCCGCGAAACGCGTCGTGACAGCTTTTACAGCTCTGACTAATTGCGTTGTACTTATTGCGTACCGTCGCCAGGTCATCGTTCGCCGCACCAGCCTGCAAGGCAGAAACCGCCTGCAAGAAGCGGGTTTCTTCTTGCTTCCAGCGCGCAGGTTGCTGCCATATTTCCGGCTTTGCACGGCTAACATCATCAATAGTGCCGGGTGCAAACTGGCTGAAAGGCACGGGCGCCGCCAGTTTTAATGCATTGGCATGTTTAATGAATTGATCCTTGCGGAATGGACCATCCCGTAGCATCACGCCAATTGGCTCATAGCTCAGCAGCATTTTCTTGAAGCTTTTCTGCCGATCTTCACCCACCCCTGCCAGTGCCTGCATCCCTACAGCAGCCAGCACGAAAGCAATCATCAGTTTTTTCATCATTACCCAAATCAGTTTGACAAGTTTGCGGCCAACCTAGCACCTCACCCACCATCCGGCATCAAGCAGAACCCAGTACACCCTCTTGCGCCAGAGACAGGATAGTCTGGGCAGTCAAGGTGTCCGCCTGCTGATACGCCGATTTCAGGTACGGCACATAGTAGCCAGGATCGTTTGTATCGCTTGTGACCGGCCCATCGGGCAAATCGTTCTCGTAGACGAAGCGGATAAACAGATGCCCCGGCTGCGGCTCTTCGATGAACATATCCAGCTTGCTGGCAGTGTAATGCTCGCTAGGCTGCGTTTCGTACGCCACCTGGGTTTCCGCGACAAAACGCACACGCTCCTTCACCACCAGGCTGCCAAATACCACCTCGCGCTGCATTTCCTGCTGGTCGTAAGACACGATGCGCGCCTCAGTGATGTTCTCGTCAAAGCGGCAGGGATCTTCCGCACGCAACACCAGACCAAGCCATAGCTGGCGACGCGAAATCAGCGGCGCTGCGGCGCGCTCATCAAACATCTTTACCAGGTGCTCAAACCTCATCTTTCCGCCTTTCGTCACCAAACAAGCCGCAATTGTACGCCGGGTTGCCAAAAAGCAACAAAACCGGCAAAAAAAATTTAACGAAAATTTTGTCCAAAATAGCCAAACTTAAAAGCTTCTCTAAAAGTTCTTAAATCAATCAGTTTAATATGCAATGACCATGTCATTTAAAATTTGCTATCAAAATACAATCGCATATTGAAGGGTTGTGAAAAGAAATGAATGTGAGAGAATATAAATTGAGCCACGCACAAATGCCTTATTACAGAATGCTGGCCCAAACACGTAACGCTTAAGCACAACTTACCGCTCTCTGCTACTAGGGTCCTGTTCAAATATATGAATTTAACAAGCAAAACAGAATATCTTCAGCGTCAGCCTGTCCAGGATTTCATTGGACAGCTCACAAGCTGGATGGACGGTGAAAGTTTCGGGGAACATGCATTCAAGGTACGTGACAAGATCCTGCCGGCTAATTACGACCGGGATTTTTTTGCCAACACCCTGGAACAAGCATTTTCCCGCTTTTACTGGAATGGCAACTACTTCAAGGAAAATCAGATTCAACTAAGCAGCATGCGCACCCGTTTGCGCCATGCACTGGCCACCGATGATGCTGCAGCGCTGGTAGCCGTCATTGACGACATCCTGCTGTGGGGATCCGGTGGCAAGGTCATCAAACTTTACACACTGAACCGCGACTGGGCGCGGCATAACCAGCACCAATTGGTGAGCAAAATCAAACAGGCATTGGACATCTTGCAGTCTGACGAGCCCGATGTGGCGCGATTTGACGGCGAGTTGCGCATGAATGCCGGCTTTACCAAGGTGTATGCACTGGCAGCCGACAACGTCATGATCTACGACGGACGTACTGGCGCAGCCATGGGCTATCTGGTACGCCAGTTCTGTGAAAGCCGCCGCATGCTATTGCCGGAAGAGCTTTGCTTTCCGTGGGCACCAGGCGCTTCCACCATGAACAGAAACCCCAGCACCGAATTGCTGCACTTCAAACAGCTGGCCAATCGCAGCCGCTTCCATGCCGAGTGGAAAATCCGTGCGGGCTGGGTAGTCAATGCAGCACTGGCGCAATCCACTGCCGACTGGTGCCAACAGCCCGATGCGCTGCGCAAATTTGAATCGGCCATGTTTATGCTGGGTTATGAAATACCTACCAGCAGCCCTGGCAAAAACCAGTCACGCGTTACTGTCACCATCTGAGACATGTACGCCAACTTCACACCCCGCTGCGGCGGGGTTTTTTCATGCTTGTACCAAAGGGATAATCTGATAAACACACCGCTGCCCACCATCCAGCAAATGCTCGGCGCGACTCACCGTGGCGCCTGATAACAACTGCTGAAACTGCTGCAACTCTGAACGGCAAAATCCCTGACAGACCCTTGCTGCAGCACAGATAGGGCAATGGTTTTCCACCAGCAGCCAGCCGTGCTCTTGCGGCTGCAGCTCGGCCATATAACCCTCCTCGGTTCGCGCCTGCACCAGCAGCACCAGGCGCTCGTGCAATGACTGCACGCCAGCCAACCTTTGTTGATAGTGACCCATAGCCTGCTGCTCGCGCGCTGCCACCAGCGTTTCCAGCGCTGCCTCGCCCAGGCTACTGCGCAGCAAGGTAATAAGCTGGGCGGTAAGCTCGCCATGGCGGTCTGGGAACCGCGCATGGCCGGCATCACTGAGCAGCCAGAACCTGGCCGGCCTGCCCTTGCCTGCGGCTCTGTCCTCCACCACCACCAGGCCACGCTGCTGCAGCTGCTGCAGGTGCTTGCGGGCACCCATGCTGGTCAGTTCCATGGCTTCTGCCACCGCCTGTGCCGTCAAGGCACCCCGCGTTTTCAGCAGATACAATACTTCGTCCTGGCTACGCATCACGCTCTCCCGGCGACCGCACTGGCCCGCAGCAAGCGGTTCAACATCACCACAGCCAACAGACACATGCACCCACCCAGTGCGATGGTCAAACGGGTATCCACCAGCGTGAGCAAACTACCAAAAACGGCAATCAGCACATTGCTGATGCAAAAGATCGTACTCAGCAGGCCCATGACACTCCCCTGGCCATACGCTGAAAACCGCTCGGCACACCAACTGGGCAGCACCGCGTTATAGATGGATAGCGGCAAACCGATGACCACCAACAGACCAACGCCTGGCACTGCTGGCAGCAGCGCGAGTAAAACCAAGCTACTACCCACCAGCACCGCCTGCTGCCGCGCACGACGCAAAGGGTCTGCCCCCAGCCCCAGCTTGCCCACCAGCGTACTGGTCAGTGCCATGATCAGGCACAGGCCCGCGGTTACCCAGGCAATGCCACTGCTACCCAGCCCGGCATACTCCACCAGCCACAGCGGGTAAAACTCGTAGAAGGCATTGACCCCCAGCGCGAAAGTCAGCTGCATCCAGAACAGCGCCGCCAGCAGCCTGTCCTGGCGCAGCAGGCGAAAGGCATGCTGCTCACGCACGGCGGCCCACAGGCTCATACCCTGCAAACCCTTGGCCTCCCCCGTTTCGGGCAGCACCCATAGCAAAATGGCCAGACAAGGCAGCAAGGCAAAGGCACCGATCAGGAACGGCACCGGCTCCCCCAGTGGCAAAGTAAAGCCCCCAATCATCGGCCCCACCAGCCAGCCCATATACAGCACCGCATTCAGCGTGGCAAAGCTGCGCGTGCGGTCCAGCTGCGGGTGCAGGTCCGCCACGATCGCCCGTGCTACCGCGACATTGCCCTCGGTTACACCGGTCAGGAAACGGGCAAACACAAATAGCAGATAGCAACGCAGATCCAGCGCCCAGGCGGTCAGCAAGTAACCCGCCAGGGTCAAGGTCAAGGTAGATAGCAGCACGCGGCGCCGGCCCAGGCGGTCGGACAGCGCGCCGATAAACGTACTGCCCAGCAGAATACCCAGCGGGTTGGCCGCCAAAGCCAGCCCCAGCAGCAGTTTGGGCGGCAAACCGGCAAAATGATTGAACCCGTCTGCCGGCGCATCCACAAAAATGGGGGCCAGTATCGGGTAGGGCATGGCCACCCCGGCCGTACTCATCAGCGCCACCAGGCACACGGCCAGTAAAATCAGTTTCGGATGCGCTACCGTCATGCCCGTCTTCCCGCAGCGTAGCTGCATTCATTGAATCCAGGCTGCAGGCTAAAAGACGCAGCCAATTTTGTAAACCAAAAAGTTTACTATCATGACAGGCGCTGCAAGCCAGCCGGTTTCTGGCATGATATTGGCAGCCTCCCAACGGAACACCACCATGAACACACCCCGCATGCAGTGGCAGCAGCTGCTTTCCACCCGCCGCTTCAAGCTGATCGACCAGGAAGTACGCCAGACCCGCACCCCCGCCACGCTGGAAGGCGCCGCCGGCCTGCGTAGCGACTTTCACATCGACCACGACCGCGTGGTGTTTTCCAGCGCCTTTCGCCGCCTGGGCCGCAAAACCCAGGTGCACCCGCTGGCCCACAACGACCACACCCACAACCGCCTGACCCACAGCGTAGAAGTTGCCAGCGTTGGCCGCAGCCTGGGCAACCGCGTAGGCGCCATGATGCAGGCACAGGGCCTACTGCCGGATGGCTACACCCCGTTCGATATTGGCGGCGCAGTACAGGTCGCCTGCCTGGCACACGATATCGGCAACCCACCCTTTGGCCACACCGGCGAAGACGCCCTGCGCGAGTGGTTTCGCCACCCGCAGCACCAGCACCTGCTGGCCGGCCTGAGCGCTGCCGAACGGCAGGACATCCAGACCTACGAAGGCAACGCCCACAGCCTGCGCATGGTAGCTAGCCTGGAAATGTACCAGGGCGAAGGTGGCATGCGCCTGACCAGTGCCGCGTTGGGCGCGCTGATCAAATACCCATGGACCTCCGACGCACCGCGCGCGCAGGCACGGGGCAAATTCAACATCTACCGCGCCGAGCTGCCGTATTTCGAGCATGTGGCTGCCGAGCTGGGCCTGCTGCGCAAGGGCGAAAACGAATGGGCACGGCATCCGCTGTCGTACCTGATGGAGGCTGCCGACGATATCTGCTACGCCATTCTGGACCTGGAAGACGCCGTGGAAATCGGCATCCTGGACGTGCGCGAGTTCGAGATGCTGTTCAGCCACTTTGGCGAAACCGAGCGCATCTGGCAGACCCACGACATCAGCCAGAAATGCGCCATGTTGCGCGGTATTGCCGTAGGCCGCTGCGTGGCCGAAGTCGCCGAAAAATTCATGCTGCACCAGGACACCCTGCTGGCGGGCACCTTCCCCGGCAAAGACCTGATCGACGTGTGCGCCCCCGAGATCAAACACACCCTGCTCAACGCCAAGGCGCTGGCCAGCCAGAAGGTCTACCGCCACCGCACCAAGCTGGTCACCGAGCTGGCCTCCTACCCCTGCATCGGCACCGTGCTGGATATCCTGGTACCCGCCGTACACACCCGCATCACCCAGGGGGACAGCGCCCTGAATGCCCGCCAGGCTCTGGCCCTGGGCCTGCTGCCCCAGCCACTGGCCGAGGGCCAGACCCTGTACCAGGCCTATATGGGTGTACTGGATTACATTGGCGCCATGACCGACAACTATGCGGCCAACCTGGCACGCGAAATATCCGGCGTCGGCATTCTGTAGCGGCGACAGGCTGTTTGCCGAACAGCCTGTTTCCCGCCACACACCACAATCAAGGGTAAACCCTCAGCCACGCCAGGTAGCCACCCAGCGACAATGCCTATCCCCCACCCGGCACGCCATCATGATTGAACGCATCCTCACCATCATCCTGCCCGTCCTCATCATCGTGCTGATAGGCTGGCTGTACGCCCGCCGCGTGCGGCCCGACATGCGCGCGGCCAACAAGCTCAATATGGATGTCTGCGTACCACTGCTGGTATTCAGCGCGCTGTCGGCAAAAGACTTTCAGCTGGTCGCACAATGGAAACTGATGCCCGCCGCCGTCATCGTGGTGCTGCTGTCCGGCCTGCTCGCCTGGCCTGTTGCCCGCCTGGCCGGGGCCAGCCCGCGCACCCTGCTACCGCCGGTCATGTTCAACAACTGTGGCAACATGGGGCTGCCACTGGCTCTGCTAGCCTTTGGTCGCGACGGCTTCAACGCTTTTGTGGTGCTGTTTGTGGTGTCCAACCTGCTGCACTTCACCCTGGGCGCCTTTATTTTCAGCCGCCACACCAGCCTGCGCGGGCTGAGCCGCAACCCCATCGTCATCGCCACCCTGCTGGGCTTGCTGTTTGGCCTGGCAGGCTGGCACCTGCCAGACTGGCTGATCCTGGGCATGAAGATGCTGGGCGACATGACCATCCCGCTGATGCTGTTTGCGCTGGGCGTGCGCATGGTCGATGTCAGCCTGGCCGGCTGGCGTATTGGCCTGCTGGGCGCCGTACTCTGCCCGCTTACCGGCCTGGCCGCCGCCCTGCTGGCCAGCCCGCTACTGCAGCTAAACACCAGCCAGCACGCGCTGCTGATCCTGTTTGGCGCCCTGCCGCCTGCGGTGCTGAACTTCCTGATGGCCGAGCTTTACCAGCAGGAGCCGGAAAGCATGGCTTCCATCGTGCTGATCGGCAACCTAGCCAGCCTGCTGTTTGTGCCGCTGGGCCTGGTGCTAGCGCTAGGCTAGGGCCGGAAATCCATTACACTGCCGGCATAGCACCCTGGAACACGCCATGCCCACCCGCGACCTTACCCGCTTCTGCCTGATACGCCACGGCGAAACCGACTGGAATGCCGAGCGCCGCCTGCAAGGCCAGCTCGACATCCCCCTCAACCAGCAAGGCCAACAGCAAGCCAGCCAGCTGGCTGCTGCCATCGCGCAAGCCGGCCACCGTTTTGACGCGCTGTACAGCAGCCCGCTACAGCGCGCCTTTGCGACCGCCCAGCCGCTTGCCAGCGTGCTGCAGCTGCCCGTGCACACCGCCCCCGCGCTGATGGAACGCCACTTTGGCGCCATGCAAGGCGCCCGCCTGGACGAGGCAGCACACACCCACCCCGACGCCTGGGCCGCCTACAGCGCCCGCACGCTGCAGCACGACCTGTTCGGTGGCGAGAGCATCCAGACCTTTGCCGAGCGTATTCACCAAGCCGTAGACCAGCTGGCACAGCAGCATCGCGGCCAACGTATCCTGCCGGTGGCCCACGGCGGCGTACTGGACATGATCTACCGCATGGCCAGCGGGCAAAGCCTGCAAGGCCAGCGCATGGTCGTGGTACCCAATGCCTCGCTGAACTGGCTAAGCTACGATGGCCAGCAATGGCAGGTAGACCACTGGGCCGACACCCGCCACCTGGGCGAGATGTCGCTGGACGAGATCTGACCACCCACTTATCAGGCCAAAGGTTGGCCGCAAGGACACCCCATGAGCGATAAAATCCTCAAGACCCCGCAGCAATGGCGCGCCCAGCTCACGCCAGAGCAGTATTACGTTACCCGTGAAGCCGGCACCGAGCGCCCGTTTACCGGCGAGCACTACTTTCACAACCGGGTTGGCCGCTACTACTGCCTGTGCTGCGACAGCCTGCTGTTTGAATCAGCCACCAAATTCGACGCTGGCTGTGGCTGGCCCAGTTTCTGGGAAGAAGCCATCCCCGGCAGCATCCAGCGCATTCGCGATACCAGCCACGGCATGATCCGCACCGAAGTGCGCTGCGCCCGCTGCGACGCCCACCTGGGCCATGTATTCGACGACGGCCCGCCTCCTACCGGCGAACGCTACTGCATCAACTCGGTCGCATTGCGCTTTGAAGACGCCTGACCGGTCGTCACTGCCGCACACGCAAAAGCCCCCGCATCATGATGCAGGGGCTTTTTGTTTAACGGGCTAAGTCTACGTTGGCCGCACTTACTCGGTAAACGGCAGCGGTTTGTCGCTACCGTCCGCCAGCGGCACGTTCATGGCAGCCAGCATGCCGCCCAGGCCAGCAGCCAGGCCCTGCAGCTGCTCGGGCGGCAGCTTGCCCAGCGCCTCGGGCAGCCAGCCACGGGGGGCACAGCGCGTGCCGGCCATTAGCGTACGGCCCTGCTCGGTCAGCGACACCTCCACCACGCGCTGGTCTTTCTCGCTGCGCTGGCGGGCCAGGTAACCCAGCTCCACCAGCTTGATCAGCATATTGCTCAGCGTGGCCGGTTTGATGGCCATGCGTGCGGCCAGGTCACCGGCTTTTTGCGGGCCGTGTTCGTACAATTCGGCCATCAGCCAGGCCTGCGCCCCGGAAATACCCAGCTGCTTTTCGGTGTCGGCGGAATACTGCTGTGCCGCGCGAAACACCACGCGAAACAGCTGCAAGACTGCCAGTGGGGTTGCCGCATCGGGCTGCGCTGTGTTGCTGTTTGCCATCTGTTATAGCTTTTATGTAAGTAATGAAAGGCCGCCCGCCCGCGGCAGG
>JAIXTB010000304.1 GCA_027484385.1 Neisseriaceae bacterium
GCCCTGGACCTGCTGAAAAAAGAAAATGGCAAGAACACTGCCCAGGTTCGCAAGCAAGTAGAAGACATGGTCGTACCGCTGTTCGACTTTACCCGCATGACCGCCCTGGCCGTGGGTAAAGACTGGCGCGCCGCCACCCCGGCACAGCAAAGCCAGCTGGCCGAGCAGTTCCAGACCCTGCTGGTACGCACCTACTCGTCTACCATGACCCGCTTCAAGAGCGCGCAAATCGACGTGAAACCCAACGCGCAGATCAACAACAACGGCCGTGAAGCCGTGGTGAAGTCCGAAGTCACCCTGCCGGGCAACGGCGACAAGAAAAACGTGATGGTGGACTACACCCTGTACAAAGGCGCACAGGGCTGGAAGATCTTTAATGTCAGCGTAGAAGGCGCCAGCCTGGTCACCATCTACCGCAACCAGTTTGGCGAAGAAATCCGCAAAAACGGCGTGGATGGCCTGATCAAGCTGCTGAAAGACAAAAACCAGCCAGGCAAGCCGGCATGAGCGTGATCCGTACCGCCCCCGGCCAGCTTGCCCTGCAAGGTGACGTGGGCATGGACAGCGCGGCGGCCATCCAGGCCGAGTTGGCCGCAGCCTTGCAAGGCGGAGACATCACCCTGGACCTAGCAGCGCTGGGCAAGGTGGACTCCGCCGCCATTGCCCTGCTGCTGAACGCCGTGCGCCAACAGCAGGCGCAAGGCGGCCAACTACACCTGCGTAACGTACCCGATAGCATCCATGTGCTGGCCCAGCTGTACGAGCTGGCACCGCTACTGGGCCAGACCCGGACCAACACACCATGAAACAGCCGCTGATTCTGGTGGCCTGCTGCGCACTGACTGCCTGTGCCAGCAGCGGTGGCCACCCGCAAGACCCGCTGGAACCCATGAACCGCGTGGTGTTCAGCTTTAACGACAAAGCCGACCAGTACGTGCTGAAGCCAGCAGCCGAAGGCTACCGCGCTATCACGCCGCAGCCGGTACGCACTGCCGTAGGCAATGTGTTCGACAACCTGCGCGATGTCTACAGCCTGGCCAACCATGCCCTGCAGCTGGAAGGCAAAAAAACCGCCACCGACGTACTGCGCGTGTCGATCAACAGCACCTTCGGGCTGTTCGGCCTGATAGACCTGGCTACCCCCATGGGCCTGCCCAGTTATAAAGCCACCCTGGGTGATACCTTCGCCCACTACGGCTGGAAGCAAAGCAGCTATCTGGTATTGCCGCTACTGGGCCCCAGCACTGTGCGCGATGGTGCCGGTGTAGGGCTGTCGTTCGGCTACAGCAGCGGCTCGTGGGTATTCCAGGAAAACCGCGATGCCGTTGCGGCCACCGTGCTGTACGGCGTGGGTGCCCGCGAAAAACTGCTGGGACTGGATGACACATTCAGCGAGGCTGCTCTGGACCGCTACAGCTATATGCGCGACGGCTATCTGCAGTACCGTAACGCCAAGGTGGGTTTCACCCCGCCCGCCAGCCAGCAAAACCCGGATGACGACAATATCGACGATCTGGTATCAGACGATGCACCTGCCTCGTCGCCTGCTGCTGCCGTACCGCAGCAGCCAGAAGCCTCGGCCCCGCGGGCGGCTGCACCGGCCCCCTGAGCCTGCGCACCGGCTCAAACAAACGGCTACCCTCGGGTAGCGGTTTTGCCTGCGGGCCACTTGCGGCCAACCTTTCCCAACCGCCACGGGCCTAGCCCTGTGCTGCTTCGCTCTCCAGCTGCTGCAGCAGGTACAGGCGCTGGTAGATGCCGCCCTCGATCGCCATCAGGGCGTCGTGGCTGCCCTGCTCGGCAATGGCACCGTGGTTCAGCACCACAATCCGGTCTGCATCACGGATGGTAGACAGCCGGTGCGCAATGGAAATCAGCGTGACCTTGCCGTGCAAACGCGCCAGCGCCTGCTGTACCAGCTGCTCGGTTTCGCTATCGATATGCGATGTCGCCTCGTCCAGCAGCAATATGCGCGGCTGGCCCGCCAGCGCCCGCGCAATGGCAATCAGCTGCTTTTGCCCGACTGACAGCCGGGTGCCGCTTTCGCCCATTTCCGTGTCGTAGCCCTGCTCCAGCGACATGATCAGCGCGTGCACACCGGCCGCCTGCGCAGCGGCCTCGATCGCAGCCTGGCTCAGGCCACGCCCCATATCGATGTTGTCGCGCGCGCTGGCCGCCAGCAGGAAGGGCTCTTGTGGTACCAGGCCCACCCCCGCACGGAACGCCAGATCGCTCATCTCGGCTAGCGGCCGGCCATCGATGCAGATATCCCCCGCTTGTGGCGCATAAAAGCGCAGCAACAGCGATAGCAGTGTGGATTTGCCACTGCCGGTATGGCCGACAATGCCGTAAAACGCACCGGCAGGTATGTGCAAGGACACGTCGTGCAACACCGGGTGAGCGGCATCGTAGCCAAAGCGCACACCGCGAAAAGCCACCTCGCCCGCCACAATACTGCTGCCCTCGCCCCCGGCTGCGGCCAACCCCTCGCGCAGCAAGCCATTCACGCGCGAGGCGGCGACCACCGCCTGCTGCAGCTGGGAAAACTGCATGGTGATCTGGATCAGCGGCTCCACCACGCGGGCAATGTAGCTGACAAAGGCGTATAGCACGCCCACCTCCAGCCCGCTTACGCGGTGGCTGCCAAACACCCAGATGACGGTAGCCAGTAGCAGCACATTCAGCAGGTCCAATGCCGGGCGCAACAGCCAGGCGTTGGCGCGCAGCTCGGCCATGCGCGCGCCGTACAGCTGCTGGTTGGTATCGGCAAACCGCCGGGCAAAGCGCTGCTCTGCCCCGCTGGCTTGCAGCACGCTCATGCCGGCAATGGATTCGGCTACTTGGGCGTTGATATCGCTGCGCAGCTGGCGCGCCCGCGTGACCGACGGTGCACTCCAGCGCTGGTATAGCCACACAATCAAGAATACCGCCGGCAACAGCAGCATCACCACCAGCGCCAGCCGCCAGTTCAGCCA
>JAIXTB010000074.1 GCA_027484385.1 Neisseriaceae bacterium
CAGCGTGGTCACAATCGCCACACGGCCGGAGCTTTGCGGGCCGCGGCTGTTGATCCACGTTACCAGCCAGATCAGGCCGATGGCGGTGGCACCGGCGGCCAGGTTACTCTGGTTCAGCACCGGGAAAAACACCCCCAGATAGCTGACACCGGCCACGGTCAGCGCCGCATTACCGGCCCACAGAGCAATCCAATAGCCCCAGGCAATCAGGAAGCCGGCAAAGTCGCCAAAGCCTTCGTGAATATACGCATACGGGCCACCGGCTTTATGCGGCAGCAGGGTAGCCAGCTTGGCAAACACCAGAGCCAGGCAGATGGCGCCCAGCGAGGTGATGGTCCAGCCGATCAGCGACGAGCCGCCGTATTGCGCCAGCGAGGCCGGCAGCAAAAACACGCCTGAGCCGATCATATTGCCCACCACCAGGGCGGTACACATCCAGAAGCCGAGCTTGCCCGGTGCGGCCTTAGTCATGGCAGCCTCCCTGGCAGGCGGGGTAAACGGGGGGAACAGCTGCGTGCGGCCAGGCCGCACGGGGAATGAGGTATTGCATGGAAAGTCCTGATTGTTCTTGGGTTTTGCTGGTGTCCACAGGCCCGCCCCTGTCTCGGGGCGTGGCCATGCCGCACAGGCGGGCTGCACGGCATCACAAAACAAACAGGGCCTCGACGAGGAGGCCCTGCTGCTGTGCACAAAATTATAGCGTTTTTTGGCTATGCCAGGACGATAGGCCCGGCCGGCACACGCGACAGCTGCCAGTTTTGTCGCGCCCACTGCCATATCTCGTCGCGTGTCTGTACGTGGGGCGGCACCGGGTGCCCCAGCCGCGCCAGTGCGTCGCGCAGCTGCTGTGCCACGTTGGCCGCATCAATCGCCGGGGCCAGCGTCTGCTTGGATAGCTTTTCGCCCGCCGCATTCACCATCACCGGCAGGTGGCAATGCGTGACCGCCGCACCACCCAGACACTGGCGCAGCCATAGCTGGCGCGGGGTAGACACCAGCAGGTCGGCACCGCGGACGATGTCGGTCATCCCCTGCGCCATGTCGTCCACCACCACCGCCAGCTGGTAGGCCCAGAAGCCATCCGCCCGCAGCAGCACCACATCGCCGATATCGCGCTGCAGCTGCTGGCCATAATGCCCCTGTAGCCGGTCGGTAAACGCCAGCTCGGCGTCGGGTACGCGCAGGCGCCAGGCGCGTGCCTGACGCCCGCCAGCCACACCGTGGCGGCAGGTACCGGGGTAGACCGTGCCATCCAGGCCACGCCGGCCTTGCTCGGTAATTTCCTTGCGCGTGCAGGCGCAGCCGTAGGCGTGGCCGGCATCTATCAATTGATCCAGTGCCGCACGGTACAAGTCATAACGGTCGTGCTGCCAGGCCAGCTCGCCCTGCCATTCAAAACCAAACGCTTCCAGCGTGTGCAAAATGGCGCTGGCGGCGCCGGGCATTTCCCGTGGCGGGTCCAGGTCTTCCATGCGCAGCCACCACTGGCCGCCATGGCGCCAGGCTTCCAGATAGCTGCCCACCGCCGTGGTCAGCGAACCGGCATGCAAGAGGCCGGTGGGGCTGGGGGCAAAACGGCCACGGTAAACGGGGGCAATAGACAAAGTAGAGGCAGACATGGCGGGCAAACAGGGCAACAATGACTAGATGGGCGCTATGCCCGGCTAGCAGGAGATGATCGTGACGCACGTTGTAACCGAAGCCTGTATCAAATGCAAATACACCGACTGTGTCACCGTGTGCCCGGTGGACTGCTTTCACGAGGGGCCGAACTTTCTGGCAATCGACCCGGACGAGTGCATCGATTGCACGCTGTGCATTGCCGAGTGCCCGATCGATGCTATCACCACCGATACCGACCTGCCCGCCGACCAGGCGCACATGCTGGCACTGAACGCCGAGCTGGCGGCGCAGTGGCCGGTAATCACCACGCAGCAGCCGCCGCTGACCGACCACGAACACTGGGCTGCACAAACGGGCAAGCTGCCGCTACTGGAACGCTAGACGCAAAAAAGGTTGGCCGCGGCCAACCTTTTGCTTGTACTGCACCACAGGGCTAGATGAACAGGTCGATATCGCCACCGTGCTTTTGCTCGGTATCGCGGTCGATACGGCGGCGGTAGCTTTCTTCTTCCTGCACCAGGGTTTGCTGCGGGTTGATCTTTTTCACCATCACCTTGCCGGTATCGGTAAAAAAGTAGATCTTGCGCGCGATATCCAAGCCCAGGTCTTCGGCCACGATGGGAATGTTTTCCTGCGCCAGAAAAGCGCGCACGAAACCGGCATTGCGCTGGCCAATATTCACCGTGGTCATGCCGGCAATCACGTTGCCGCCACCAAACACCTTGGCTTCCAGCGTGCTGCGGTTGGCGCCCAGCTTGAGCATGTCGTTGATCAACAGCTCCATGGCGTGGGTGCCAAAGCGCGCCGGCATCAGGCGGTCGCTATTACTGCTGCCTTGGTCTGGCAGCATGAAATGGTTCATGCCGGCGATACCGGTTTTGCGGTCGCGCAGGCAGGCCGACACACAGGAGCCCAACACGGTAACCAGCAGCAGC
>JAIXTB010000323.1 GCA_027484385.1 Neisseriaceae bacterium
GGAAAACAGCAACTCGAAACGCAGGTAGCAGCTTTCCGGGTCAAAGCGCTCGGCCTGCGGCAGGCGGCACAGTACCGGCTGTACGACCAGGAACTCGCCCAAGAGCCGCAGGTAGCGGAAGAAGGCGGACGGGTCCATGCCGTTGCGCAGCACGTCTTCGTTAAAACGCAGCGACATCACCCAGTCGCGCAGGCCACCTTGTTCGGGCGCGCTGGTCTGGCTGGTACTGGCTGGCTCGTCTGCGGCGGTGGGCTGGGCGTAGTGGCGCAGCTCGTCCAGCAGGCTGGTTTTCAGCATGTCCTGCTGCATGGCTTTGTCGTCTACCACGGCCAGCATGGCTTTGACGTGGTCGTGGCAGCGCAGCAGCAGGCCGGACAGGTCTTCGCTGAGCGCCAGGTGGCCACCGCGCAGCAGGTCCACCACGTTTTCGGCTTCGTGGGTGAAGTGCACGATTTCGTCCATGCCAAACAGCCCGGCCGAGCCCTTGATGGTGTGCATGGCGCGAAACAGGGCGTTGAGCTGCTCGTCGGTGGTGTCGGTGGCTTCTACATCCAGCAGGATGCGCTCCATGTCTTCCAGTAGCTCGCGCGCTTCTTCCAGAAACGTCTGCTTGGCGGCATCAAGATTCATGGCCGGCCTCCTCTTCCACGATTGGCAGGTGTATCAGCAGCCCCAGCATGGTGAGCAGCTCGCGGGCGGCGGCAGACAGGTGTACCAGCGATAGCTGTTTTTGCAGCCGGGTGGCTTCGCTGTGCAGCCACAGCAGCACTTGGGCCGCCGAGCTGTCCATTTCACCGACCGCCGACAAATCCACGGTCAGGCTGTCGCTGGCGATCAGGGCGTCGGCTAGCTGCTGGCGCAGCTGGGCCGCTTGGTAAATGGTGCATTCTTCGTCCAGCTTGATGGTGGATGGCATGGCGTTCCTCCGGCAGCGTGGCAGTGTGTCCCTGGTGGCGCGCGGCCGGGGCTAGGGCAGAATCAGCTTGGAGATGGCAGACAGCAGGATGGGCGGCTGGAAGGGCTTGACCACCCAGGCTTTGGCACCGGCTTCCTGGCCGGATTTTTTCTTTTCGTCGCTGGTTTCCGTGGTGAGCATGATCACCGGGGTAAATTTGTACGACGCGTGCTGCTTCACGTTTTTCAGAAAGGTGATGCCATCCATCACGGGCATGTTCACGTCGGACACGATCAGGTGGATCTTGCGGCCATCCAGTTTTTGCAGGCCTTCCTGGCCATTCCCCGCTTCTATGACGTCATAGCCGGCGTCCATCAGAGCTATTTTCACCACCTGGCGCAGGCTGGCAGAGTCGTCAACAATCAATATGGTCTTTGCCATGGCAAGTCTCCCCGTTATCAGAAAAAGGTTACTTCTTCACTGGCACTACCGCCCTGCGCCTTGCCGCCGCTGTGCAGTGAGTGCTGCTCGTGTGTGGTGTAGGTACGCTTCAGGTCTGCCAGCCAGCCTTGTGTATCCGGCGGTGGTGGAGGCTGGTCTTGCGGTGCAGCCAGAGCCTGGCCCAGCGTGCTTTCCAGCCGCTGCATATCTGCCATGACATGGCCCAGAATCTGGCTGATGCGGTCCTGGAACTGCAGGTTCACCAATACATCCTGGATTTCGTCGCGCACATGGCTGCCGCTGGCAGACAGGCTCTGCTGGCTGTCTTTCAGCTCGCGCGTCACGTGCTGGTAGGTCTGGATCACCTCGGTTACCGAGCTGCTGGCCTCGCCCATCAGCGCTTTTTCTTCCTGCCCCAGCTGCTGGGCGCGCTGCGCGGCCGCGTCCAGCTCGCCCACAATCTGCTCTACCGCGCTGGCCATGCTCTTGCCGGTATCGTTGGACTGCATGGACAGCTTGCGCACCTCGTCGGCCACCACGGCAAAGCCACGGCCGGCCTCACCTGCGCGGGCGGCTTCAATGGCCGCATTCAGCGCCAGCAAGTTGGTTTGCCCGGCAATGAAAGACACCGACTCGGCCATGTCTTGCAGCTTGTGCGTGTGGCCCTGCAGCTGGGTAATGCGCTCGATCAGCTGGTTGCGCTTGGTCACCGACTCATCCAGCACCTGCAGGGTTTGCAGCAGCTTGTGCTCGGCCTGCTCCAGCCGGGCAAAGTCGCTGATACCGGTAGGTTTGTCGCCCAGTGACTGGCGAATGATGTCGTTCATGCTGGCAAAGCGTGTGGCCAGCTTGCCAATGGCGTCTTCCACCTGGCCTGCGGCCAACTGTACCTGGCCAGACCACAGCGGCAGCACCTGGCTGACCAGGCGGCCGGCCTCAGGCCAGTACGGTGGCTGGGCGGGCTCCGGCAGCCCTGGCGGCTCGGCGTCGCTACTGTCTTGCGGCGCGCCTGGCAGTAGCAATACGGCCAGTACAGGCAAGATAAACAGCACGGCCGCCAGCCACCAGGCGCTGCCGGCAACCCAAGCCAGTAGCGGGCCCAGCACGGCGGACCCGGCCAGATAAACCATATGCGAGGTGTTTTTTTGTAGGCTCAGCACGGCGTGACTTTCTTGTTTTATGAGTTTCACTAGTGCTATAGCTGCCTTTTTTTATAGTTTCAATGTAAGGCTAGGTGCTGCACTACGCCGATTCATGCATAAAACCCGTTCGGCTTACCTGTATCAAATACTGGCGCCATGAACCTGCAGCCATGCCAGTGGCAGGCACGGCGTATACAAGAAATAACAAAGCCATACTTTTGCAGCAAAGCATGGCCGTGCAAGGCAGGCCACTGGCGAGCGGTGCGCGCAGCCGATGCATTCGCCAGCGACACGCACCGCAGCCCTGTCGTTTACGCCGCGGTTTGCCATTACAATCCGGCATGACTTTCGAACCCGGACTACGCGCATGAGCCACCCGCACGCCAATCAGGTAAAACAGTTTCTTTTGGGTCTGCAGGATCACATCTGCCAGGGCCTGGCCACCGCTGACGGTGCGGCCAACTTTATCGAGGACAGCTGGCAGCGCCCGGCCGGTGGCGGCGGGCGTAGCCGCGTGCTGACCAACGGCGCGGTATTCGAGCAAGCCGGGGTGAACTTCTCGCACGTGTCCGGCGACGCGCTGCCTGCCAGCGCCACCGCGCACCGCCCGGAGCTGGCGGGGCGCCGCTTCGAGGCCATGGGCGTGTCGCTGGTGATCCACCCGGAAAACCCCTACGTCCCCACCAGCCACGCCAATGTGCGTTTCTTTATTGCCGAAAAAGACGGCGAGGCGCCGGTATGGTGGTTTGGCGGCGGCTTCGACCTGACGCCCTACTACGGCAATGTGGACGACGTGGTGCACTGGCACAGCGTGGCGCGTGACCTGTGCGCGCCGTTTGGTGACGATGTCTACCCGCGCTACAAGAAATGGTGCGACGAGTACTTCTATCTGAAACACCGCAGCGAGGCGCGCGGCGTGGGCGGCCTGTTCTTCGATGACCTGAACCAGCCGGATTTCGACACCAGCTTTGCCTTCATGCAGGCGGTGGGGAACGGCTTTACCGACGCCTATCTGCCTATCGTGGCGCGCCGCAAGGCCACACCGTGGGGCGAGCGCGAGCGCCAGTTCCAGCTGTACCGCCGTGGCCGCTACGTGGAATTCAACCTGGTGTGGGACCGCGGCACGCTGTTCGGTCTGCAAACTGGCGGCCGCACCGAATCCATCCTGATGTCCATGCCACCGCTGGTACGCTGGGAATACGGCTACCAGCCAGAAGCCGGCAGCCCGGAAGCCGCGCTGTATACCGACTTTTTACCGCACCGCGACTGGGTATGAGCATGCTGCGGCCAACCATGCGCCAGCTAGCCATGGCGCTGATGCTGCTAGCGGCACAGGCCAGCCAGGCGGCCAAGCCGCCAGCTGATGTGCAAGCTGCGCTACCTGCCGGCCAGACACTGCTGGCCTGGGAAGCCGCCGACCTGAACCGCGACGGCCAGCCAGACGCCATCATGGTGAGCGAAGCCAAGGCAGCCAGCGAAAATGATGGCCCCAGGCTGCTGCAAGTACTGCTGCGCCAGCCGGACGGCAAGCTCAAAGTCGCCGCCCGCAGCGTGCGCGCGGTGATGTGCCGCCAGTGCGGCGGCGTCTTTGGCGACCCGTTTGAAGGCGTACGGACACAGACCGGTGGCTTTACCCTGCTGCACTACGGCGGCAGCAACTGGCGCTGGCGCGAGGACTTCCGCTTTGCCTGGTCGCGCCGCGACCAGACCTGGCAACTGGTAGCGGTCGACAGCCTGAGCTACCACACCAGTGACCCGGACCAGCAAAAACAGCAACACGCCCGCCCGCCACGCGACTTCGGCCTGATCAACCTGGCCGACTTCGACTACGAAAACTGGCAAGGGCGCGGCCAACGTTAAGCCCGTAAAGGACACCCCATGCACTGCGAACTGTGCCACCAGGACGGTGGCGACATCCTGTACCGCGACGACAAACTGCGCGTGATTCTGGTGGCCGACGCCGATTACCCGGCGTTCTGCCGCGTGATCTGGCACGACCACGTCAAGGAAATGACCGACCTGGCCCCGGCTGACCGCGCCCACGTGATGGACTGGGTGTACCGCACCGAGGCCGCACTGCGCGGCCTGCTGAACCCGGACAAAATCAACCTGGCCAGCTTCGGCAATATGGTGCCGCACCTGCACTGGCACGTGATTCCACGCTTTGCCGACGACAAGCACTTCCCGCAGCCGCTATGGGGCCAGGCACAGCGCGATGGCGTAGCGCACGGCATGCCACAGTTGGCCGCCGCCTTGCGCGCCGCACTGGCCGGCTGAAGCCCGGCCGTGCTATGGTGGTCAACGTTTAATATTTCAAACAACGCTTGACCACCGTCAACGGCAGCCCGCCTGCCAGGACGCCTTGCGAAGCCGGCCACCGGCTGGCTTCGCAAGGTGCCCAAGCGTGTGCAAAGGAGAACCCCATGTACCGTACCCTGATCAGCGCAGCAGACCTGCTACAGCACGACACCACCGACCTGGTGCTGCTGGACTGCCGCTTCCAGCTGGCCGACCCGTCCTACGGCCCCACCGTCTACGAAGCCGGCCACCTGCCCGGTGCCCACTACCTGCACCTGGATTACCACCTGTCTGGCGCCAAAAACGGCAATAACGGCCGCCACCCGCTACCAGACGGCCAACGCCTGGCGGTAAACTTTGGCGCGCTGGGCATCGGCCCGAATACCCAGGTGGTGACCTACGACGACGCCGGCGGCATGTACGCTGCGCGCGCCTGGTGGCTGCTACGCTGGCTGGGCCACGAGGCCGTGGCGGTGCTGGACGGCGGCTTTCAGGCCTGGCAGGCCGCCGGTGGTGCGGTCACTACTGATGCACCCGAGAAAAACAGCACCCGCTTCGTGATGCGCCCGGCGCTGGAGCAGCTGTTCGATGTGGACATGGTGACGGCCAACCTGGACAAAGCAGAACGCGTGCTGATCGACGCCCGCGCCCCGGACCGCTTTGCCGGCCAGAACGAAACGCTGGACCCGGTAGCCGGCCACATTCCCGGCGCACGCAACCGTTTCTTCCAGCACAACCTGCAGGACGGCCGCTTCAAACCGGCTGACGTACTGGCTACAGAATGGAACGCAGTACTGGGTGACACGCCCGCCAGCGACGTGGTGCTGTACTGCGGTAGCGGCGTCACCGCCTGCCATAACCGTCTGGCCATGGCCCACGCCGGCCTGGACGGCGCCGCGCTGTACGCCGGTAGCTGGAGCGAATGGTGCAGCGACGACAGCCGCCCGGTGGCGACTGGCGACTAAACCCCGCTCACCCGCACATGAAAAAGGTTGGCCGCATGCGGCCAACCTTTTTGTTTTACTGCCCCCAACACCTCAACCCAGCATCAGTTGCTGGATCAGCTTCTGCCCGGCCTTCCAGTCGCCCAGCCCGCTGTGGCTACCCATATGGCCGGCGTTGCCGGCATCCAGCAGCGGCACCCCCCAGCGCGCCGCCATGGCTTCGCTGCTGGCGTAATCGCAAAACAGGTCGTCACGGCTGGCCACCATGCGCGCCGGCACCGGTACGCGCATGTCACGCGGCGCGGTAAAGCCATCAAAACCGGGCAGCGCTGCCTCGTCTGGCAGCTCGCCGCTGGCACGCGCCCGTGCCTCGGTAATAGGCAGTGCGGGCGGAGCCACCAGCAGCAGGCCTTTTACCTTGCGCTGCTGCAGCAGGCTGGCCTGGCCCAGCCATTCCACTGCGGTATGGCAGCCCAGGCTATGGGCTGCCAACACCACCTTGCCGCTGCAGCCGTCTACCGTGTCGGCCAGGCGCTGCACCCAGGCATCGCGGCTGGGGTACAGCCAGTTGTCCTGCTCGACGCGGCGTGCCAGCGGGTACAGCATTTCCCAGTAGCTTTGCCAGTGTTTGGGGCCGGAGTTACCCCAGCCGGGCACGGTAATCAGGAAGATATCGTCGTCATCCCACATCACAGGCTCCGCTCGTAATCGACGGTCAGCGGCGCATGGTCGGAGAACTTCTCGTCCTTGTACACGCTGGCAGCACGGGCCTGCGCCATCAGCCCGGGGCTGACGATGTGGTAATCGATCCGCCAACCCACGTCCTTGGCGTAAGCCTGACCGCGGTTGCTCCACCAGCTGTAACCCGGCGCGTCGGGGTACAGCGTACGCCACACATCGCACCAGCCGCTGCCCAGCAATTGCGTCATCCAGGCGCGCTCTTCCGGCAGGAAGCCGGAGTTTTTCAGGTTGCCCTTCCAGTTTTTCAGGTCGATCGCGTTATGGGCAATGTTCCAGTCTCCGCAGATCACCACGTCGCGGCCGCTGTCGCGCAGTGCTTCCATATGCGGCATGAACACGTCGAGGAAATCAAACTTCACCTGCTGGCGCTCGTCGCTGCTGGAGCCGGATGGCAGGTACAGCGATACCACCGACAGGTTGCCGATATCCAGCTGCAGGTAGCGGCCTTCGGCGTCGATCCAGTCCACACCCAGGCCGGTAATCACGCGGTCCGGCACGTGGCGGGTGTAGATACCTACCCCGCTATAACCTTTTTTCTCGGCGTAGTGAAAGTAGCCGGTCAGGCCATCCGGGTTCTGCATGCGCGGACTCAGGTCGCCCGCCTGTGCCTTCAGCTCTTGCAGGCAGACAAAATCCGCCTGATGGCCCGCCAGCCAGTCAAAAAAACCTTTCTTGTCCGCCGAACGGATGCCGTTCAGGTTGGCGGAAACGATTCGAAGCATGGGGTCTCCCGTGGTATCCTTGCGGCGATTTTTCAGCCACGTCAACGCGTTAAAAGTATATAGGGGTATTCAGATGAGCGATTTCCGCCAGGATTTTATTCGTTTTGCGCTTAAGAAGCAGGTATTGCGCTTTGGCGCCTTCGTCACCAAGGCTGGCCGCACTTCCCCTTACTTCTTCAATGCCGGCCTGTTCAACGACGGCGAAAGCACGCTGCAGCTGTCCCGCTTTTACGCCAAGTCTATCAGCGAGAGCGGCGTAGCATTCGATATGATCTTCGGGCCTGCATATAAAGGCATCATTCTGGCTGCAGCCACCACCATGGCGCTGGCCGAGCAGGGCCGCAACGTGCCTTTTGCCTATAATCGCAAAGAAGCCAAAGACCACGGCGAAGGTGGCACCCTGGTAGGCGCCCCGCTGCAAGGCAAGGTGCTGATTATCGACGACGTGATTTCTGCCGGCACCTCGGTACGCGAGTCGGTACAGCTGATCCGCGCCGCCGGCGCCGAGCCAGCCGGTGTGGCCATCGCCCTGGACCGCATGGAACGCGGCACCGGCGAGCTCTCCGCCGTGCAAGAAGTGGCGCGCGACTATAATCTGCCAGTTATTGCGATTGCCAATCTAAAAGACTTGCTCGGTTTCCTTGAAGGCAGCCCGGAACTGGCCGACAATCTGGAAGCCGTGCGTGCCTACCGCGCCCAATACGGAGTCAACGACTAATCATGCGCCCACACCACCTCGCCCTGCTTATCACCCTGCTCGCCTCGGCCGCAGGGGCAGAAGGTCTGTACAAATGGACCGACGAACGCGGGGTGGTGCACTACAGCGATTACCCACCACCGACAGAACAAAAAAGCGGTGTCAGCAAGCTGAACAAGCAGGGCATCCTGCTGCGCAAGGGTGAAAGCGAAGCAGACAAGCGGGCACACGAAGCCGAGCTGGAACGCAAAAAACAAGAACAGGCACAACGCGCCGAACAAATCCGCTACGACCGTGCATTACAAGAGCGCTACCGCTCTGCCGCAGACATTGCCGCAGAACGCGACAAACAGGTCAAAACGCTGCAAACCGGCTTGCGCACACTGGAAAGCCAGCTACGCATGGCCAGTGCACAGCTCACCGACCTGAACAACGAAGCCAACAAACTGCGCAGCAGCGGCAAGACTATCTCCCAGGGCCTGAGTAGCCAGCTGCAAGAAAAGCAGCGCCTGCAAAACGAAACCTTGGCCTTGATCCAGTCCCGCCGAGCCGAAATTGAACGCCTGCGCATGAAAGCGGCACAAGACATGCTGCGCTTTCAAGAGCTGAATCAAGCTACGCCAGCTGCGGCCCGGTAAACCTGCTACTGCCCTTCTTTCTGTTGCCAGGCATCCCGCAAACGCTGCGTAGCCTGCTGCATCGCCGCATCGGCGGTCGCTTTATCCACTAATGCCTGCTGCTGTAACTGTGTTGCTTGCTGCAGCTGCAACTGGGCATCTGCCAAACGCTTTTGCGCCTGTTTCAACTCGTCCTCTGCCTGCAGCAAACGCTTACGCGCCTGCTCCTGCTTACCATCCGCCTCCTGATACGCCATCTGCGCAGAAAGCAGTAACGCATCAACATTCGCCGTTTGCGCCCATACGGGCAGGCTTGCCAGGCAGCAAAGCAACATCACAGCCTTCTGTCTCATGACTTACCCCAATAATGAAAAAGCCAAGCTTAACGTATATGCCTGCAGGCTGCCCAGCACCACCTCAGCCAGTAGTCAGTCTGGCGACCACGTCAACAAAAGCCCCAGGTCTAAACCCAGCCTGCGTAGCCCGGCATAAGCCGCAGGCGCATCCGGGGGCAGGCCGCAGGCCGGCGGGGGTGGGTGATTTTGTGAGCGAGGCTTGTCGTCAGGTATCAGTTCGACGTCCACCCCACCTTGAGTAGCACGTGACTTTAGAGTCCAATCCACCATGACAAGGAGTTGGACATGAAGAAACGATTCACCGAAGAACAGATCA
>JAIXTB010000326.1 GCA_027484385.1 Neisseriaceae bacterium
GTGTTTATTACCGTGGCCGCGCTGGTGTCGCTGGCCCTGCCGCAGCATGCGGCCAACCCTGCCCGAGAAAATGCATGAGCCTGCCCAAAGAAAGTGCCGTGAAACTGTTCGAGGCGCTGGCCTCCGGCGTGCGGCTGGACATCTACCGCCTGCTGGTACGCCAAGGCCACGAAGGCATGGTGGCCGGCCAGATTGCGGCCAACCTGGACCTGCCGGCCAACAATGTGTCCTTTCACCTGAAAGGCATGAGCCACGCCGGGCTGGTAACGGTCGCGCAGGAAGGCCGCTTTCAGCGTTACCGCGCCAACCTGGCGCTGATGCAGCAACTGCTGGCCTACCTGACCGACGAATGCTGCGCCGGCCAGCCGCAGCAGTGCCCCGAGCTGGCGCTGCCGTGCTGCCCGCCGCCTGTTACCCCGCTTGCTATGCCCACCCTGGAGCCTGACATCATGTCCGACCGCATCTACAACGTGCTGTTCATCTGCAGTGGCAACAGTGCCCGCAGCATCATGGCCGAAGCCATCCTCAACCAGCTGGGCGAAGGCCGCTTCCGTGCCTTTAGCGCCGGCAGCCATCCGCGCGGCTTTGTGCACCCGCACACGCTGGACACCCTGCGCCACAACCAGCACGACCCGGCCAGCGCGCGCTGCAAGAGCTGGGACGAGTTTGCCGGCCCCGATGCACCGGCCATGGATTTTGTGTTTACCGTGTGCGACGCCGCGGCAGGGGAGGCCTGCCCGGCCTGGCCCGGCCAGCCGATGACCGCGCACTGGGGCTTTGCCGACCCGGCCGCGGTAAGCGGCGACGAGGCCACGCAGCACAAAGCCTTTGTGCGCACCTACCGCGACATCACCTCCCGCCTGCGCCTGTTCCTCAGCCTGCCCCTGCACAAGCTGGACTGCCTGGCGCTGCAGCATGCAGTGCACGATATCGGCCGGCCAGGCACGCTGAGCAGCGAGACGCTGGCATGAGCAGTGCGTGCGACCCTCGGCCGCCGTCTGCGGCCAACGGTATGAGCCTGTTCGAGCGCTACCTTAGCGCCTGGGTAGCGGCCTGCATCTTGGTGGGCATCGGCCTGGGCCAGCTGTGGCCGCAGGGCTTTGCCGCGCTGGCCGCCATGGAAATCGCCCGCGTCAACCTGCCGGTGGGCGTGCTGGTGTGGGTGATGATCATCCCCATGCTGCTGAAAATCGACTTTGGCGCGCTGCACCAGGTGCGCCAGCACGTGCGCGGCATCGGCGTGACCCTGTTTGTGAACTGGCTGGTGAAGCCGTTTTCCATGGCCTTGCTGGGCTGGCTGTTCGTGCGGCAGCTGTTTGCCCCGTGGCTGCCGGCAGACCAGCTGGACAGCTACATCGCCGGGCTGATCCTGCTAGCGGCCGCCCCCTGCACCGCCATGGTGTTTGTGTGGAGCCGGCTTACCGGGGGCGACCCGTACTTTACGCTGTCGCAAGTGGCGCTAAACGACCTGATCATGGTGTTTGCTTTTGCCCCGCTGGTGGCGCTGCTGTTGGGCGTGTCCAGCATTGCCGTGCCGTGGGCTACGCTGCTGACCTCGGTGCTGCTGTACATCGTACTGCCGGTACTGCTGGCGCAGGCACTGCGCAAGGGTCTGCTGGCACGCGGCCCAGCCGCCTTCGAGCGCGCCATGGCGGCCATCCAGCCATGGTCCATGGCGGCGCTGCTGCTCACGCTGGTGCTGCTGTTTGCCTTTCAGGGCCAGGCCATCCTGGCGCAGCCGCTGGTTATCGTGCTACTGGCGGTGCCTATCCTGATACAGGTGCTGCTCAACGCCGGCTTGGCCTACTGGCTGAACCGGCGCCTGGGCGAGCAGCACAGCGTGGCCTGCCCGTCGGCGCTGATTGGCGCATCCAACTTCTTCGAGCTGGCGGTGGCAGCGGCCATCAGCCTGTTCGGCCTGCACTCCGGCGCCGCGCTGGCCACGGTCGTGGGGGTGCTGATCGAGGTGCCGGTGATGCTGCTGGTGGTGCGCGTGGTCAATGGCAGCCGCGGCTGGTACCAGCAGGGCTAAGGTTGGCCGCACGGTAGCAATAGCGATAAAAAAGCCGATGGCGAGGGCCATCGGCTTTTTGCTGCGCAGCGCGGGCGTTTACTGCGGCGGCTGCCACACGCCATCGTAAAAGAAGCGGCGGTAGCTGTGCAGCCACGGCTGGATATCGTGGCCGCCGGCGGCCAGCCAGTCTGCGTTGTAATAGCTGTTCAGATAGCGGCTGCCGTCGTCGCAGATCATGGTGACGATGCTGCCTGGCTCGCCACGCTGCAGCATGTCGGCCATCAGCAGGCACACGCCGTAGAAGTTGGTGCCGGTGGAGCCGCCGCACTTGCGGCCCAGCACTTCTTCCAGAAAGTGGATGGCGGCGTAGCTGGCTACGTTCGGCACGCGGATCATGTGGTCGATCACCGTGGGGATGAACGACGGCTCCACCCGCGGGCGGCCGATGCCTTCCACACCGGAGCCGCCCTCGCAGCTACAGTGCGCGTCGCCGCTAACGTAGCTGGCGTAAAAGGCCGAGTTTTCCGGGTCCACCACGCACACGCGGGTTTGCTTTTGCTGGTAGCGCACGTAGCGGCCAAAGGTGGCGCTGGTGCCGCCGGTACCCGCACCGCACACGATCCAGCGCGGCTCCGGCTGCGGCTCCAGCGCCATCTGGCGGAAGATGGTATCGGCAATATTGTTGTTGCCGCGCCAGTCGGTGGCGCGCTCGGCGTAGGTGAACTGGTCCATATAGTGGCCGTTCAGCTCGCGCGCCAGGCGCTGCGATTCGTCGTAGATAGTGGCCGGGTCGTCCACCAGGTGGCAGCGGCCGCCGTAAAACTCGATGGCGCGAATCTTCTCGCACGACGTGCTGGCCGGCATCACCGCAATAAACGGCAAGCCCAGCAGGCGGGCAAAGTAAGCCTCCGACACCGCGGTGCTGCCGCTGGACGCCTCGATCACCGGCGTGCCTTCCTTGATCCAGCCATTGCTCAGCGCGTACAGAAACAGCGAACGCGCCAGCCGGTGCTTCAGGCTGCCGGTAGGGTGGGTGGACTCGTCCTTGAAATACAGCTGGATGCCGGGCGCCGCCGGTAGCACCAGCGGAATCAGGTGGGTGTCGCTGCTGCGGTTGAAATCGGCCTCGATCTTGCGAATGGCCTGCATCAGCCAGCTTGTCATGGTGTCTCCTCGCCGGCCAAGGTTGGCCGCAAACGTCTTATTGGATACAAACCATTGTAGCGGGCCAGAACTGTGGCCATCAGTGGCAGCAGTGGTACAAAACGGGGATACAGTTGGGGGCTTGGGCTTGGGCTTTGGTGGGAGGCAAGTACAGCTTCCCTAACAAGCTTATTGTGGGCACTGCGTGTGGGCGTCAGGCCGTAGGTTGCGACGTCCACCCCACCTTGAGTAGCACGTGACTTTAGAGTCCAATCCACCATGACAAGGAGTTGGACATGAAGAAACGATTCACCGAAGAACAGATCATCGGCTTCCTGCGCGAAGCA
>JAIXTB010000156.1 GCA_027484385.1 Neisseriaceae bacterium
ATCGCTGGCGCTGCTGGACTCGGTAGACGCCGAGCTGCGCGAAGTGGTGTACAGCCTGCGCGACTACGGCAGCAGCTTTGACGACGACCCGCAGCAGCTGGTGCAGGTCGAAGCGCGCATCGACGCGCTGATGAGCATGGCACGCAAGTACCGCTGCCAGCCAGAAGACCTGGTCAAAAAACTGGCCGACTGGGAAACACAGTTGGCCGCACTGGAAGCCGCCACCGACCAGGAAGCCCTGGCCACCGCCGAAGCCGCCGCGCTGGCGCGCTACCGCGCGCAGGCCGAAAGCCTGTCTGGCAAGCGCCGTCAGGCAGCCAGCGAGCTATCGGCGCGCATCAGCACCGAAATGCAGCGCCTGGCCATGGAAGGCGCCCGCTTTGCCATCGAGCTATCGGCCGCCAGCGAGCCCACCGCCCACGGCCTGGAAACCATCGAATACCTGGTGGCGGCCAACCAGGGCAGCACGCTGCGCCCGCTGGCCAAGGTAGCGTCCGGCGGCGAGCTGTCGCGCATCAGCCTGGCCATGCAGGTGGTCATCAGCCAGGTGGCCAGCGTACCGACGCTGATTTTTGACGAAGTAGACGTGGGGATCGGCGGCCGTGTGGCCGAGGTGGTGGGCAAGCTGCTTAAACAGCTGGGTCAGCGCTACCAGGTGCTGTGCGTCACCCACCTGCCACAGGTTGCCTCGTGTGGTGACCAACACTGGCGCGTCAGCAAAAGCAGCACTGACGGGCGTACAGTCAGCCGCATCAGCCCGCTGGATGGCGAAGGCCGTGTACTGGAAATCGCCCGCATGCTGGGCGGCGAAGACATTACTGCCACCACCCGCCAGCACGCCAGCGAGATGCTGGGCAGCAACGCCTGAGCCCGCTGCACAAGGCAAAAGCCCAAGGGCCTGTCGCATGGCGACAGGCCCTTGGGCTTTGTTGGGGATGGCCCCCTCAAACGCCTCAGCCAGCCGCTGGCGCAGCAGGTAGCAGTGGCACCACCACAGCGGCGGCCTTGCGTAGCTGCTGCTCTGCCAGCGCCGGCTGGCGGGCGCGCAGGTAGTACTGTGCCAGCCGCGTACTACACGCCACACTCAGCGCCAGAATCTGCTCGTCGCGACCTTCGCTACCGGTGAGTGCGGCGGCAACGCGCTGCTGGTACAGCGTGCTGGCGTCTGCCATGCCCGCCGCCGCTGCCATGCTGGCCATGGCACTGTATAGCGGCGCCTGCATGCTGGCTTGCTGTGCAGCTACGGTGGCATCCAGTTGTGCCAGCAGGGGCGCTATCGCCAGCGCACCCTGGTGGTCCGCCAGCGCACCCAGTGCGGTATCGCCCTTGGCCGCGGCCTGCACAGCCTGTGCATACGCTTGCTGCAGCTGCTTGGCAGCGGCCGGGGCATTGCCCGTGGCCAACTCGCCCTGGCTTAGCAGCAGACCAAACACCGGCCCGGGTGTGGCGGCGTGGCTTGCCTGCAGCTGGCTTAGCAGCGGTTTGACCTCGGCCCAACGCCCCTTGGCGGCATTGGCTTGCAAGGCATTGAGCAGTGCCTGCGCGCGCCAGCGCTGCAGCTGGCTGGTGGTGTAGTCGCGCATGACGGCCCCGGACAGCTGCGGCAGCTGGGCGCTGGCCTTACCCTGCCAGGCTTGCCATACGCCGGGCGAGAGCTGCGGCTTGGCTGCCAGCATGCTGGCAACGCGCGCATAGAACAGGGCGGCATCTTGTGGTTTGAGCTGGCTGGCCTCGGTGGCGAGCTCGTCCAGCGCTTGCGTGCTGATGCCGCCAGGGCGTTGCAACAGTGTCCAGGCACCGGCCAGCAGCTCGGCGCTGCGGGCACTGCCCGCCTGGTAGCCAGGCGTGGCTTGCAAACGGGCCAAGAGCTCGTTGGCGCGCTGTGTCTGGCCACTTTCAGCCAGCGCTACCACCAGCGCGAGCGCCAGGTTTTGCTTTTCGCCCAGTACGACAGCGTGTTGTGCTGACACCTTTTGCACGCTGGCGGCCACCCCTTGCCACTCGCCACTACCGGCCGCTACGCCAGCCACCGGCGAGGTGAGCAATGAATCACTACTGCCCTGCGCCAGCGCCGCGCCGTCCGGCGACTGGGCAAAAGCTTCCAGGTCGGCGGGCTGGCCTGCCAGCCCGCCACCCATGATCTGGTTCAACATGCCCTGCGCCAGCGCAGCCCGCTGTTCAGGGGCCAGTGCCTGCCCGGACGGCGAAGCCAGACGGTAGCCGCCAAAGAACGCCGCGCCCAGCAAGACGACGATAGTGCCAGCCCGTAGCACACCACGGCTACCACGAAAAAATGCCAGCCACGGCTGGTGCAAGCCCAGTTCTTTTTCCAGCTCGGCGCGGATGCGGTTACGCAGCGCACGCTCGCTGTCTTCCTGATTTTGGCGGCTACCCAGCTCGCTCTCGCGCTGCAGGCGGGCGTTCAGTTTGCGCAGCTCTTCCTCGCGTATCTGCTTGAGGCGCAGCTTTTCCGGGTCCACCTTATCCAGATAAATATGGCAATACGGGCATTGGCGCTGTGAGGTTGGACGCATCATGCGCTGACAGCCAGGGCATTCGCTATCGGCCAGGATGGCGTTTTTGTCCAGCAGGGCCAGTGCCGGTTTCATTTCTACCTGAAAGCCGGCATCGCGAAAGTTTTGCGCGGTGCGCTCGGCCTCTTCTTGAGGGATGTCGGCCTTGATACGGGTGGCGCCGCGCTGCTCCAGGTGCTGCATCAGGCGTGTGGCTTTTTCCTGCCCCAGCTGCAAGCGGGTGCTGGCTTGCTGCTGCAGCTGTTCCATATCGGGGGATTCGGGCAGGCGAACGATCAGATCGTAGCGGGTAGCGGGGGTTTGTTCGTCGGTGGTGTGCTGTGCATTCATGTCGTGCAGCCGGCGTGGGGGTACAACAGTGTAGCAAACGCAAGGCAAAACACCACAGTGCAATAGCATAGCCACAGGCAGGCAGAGGGCTGCGTGCCGGCCTGTGACCAGCTAGCTAGCGAATGGACACTGCTGTGGCAAACTGATCTACCGCCTGCACCAAGCGGTCCACGTCGGTCACCCGCGTATCCGGGCACACCAGAATCATGTTGTGGAACGGTGTGATCAATAGCCCGCGATTGAGCAAGAACAGGTGCACGATGTGCTCCAGCTCGCCATCCAGAATGGCGTCGGCCTCGCTGCCGTTGCGCGGCGGTGTGGCAGTGAACTGGAACTCGGTGCGCGCGCCCACCTGGGTCACACACCACGGCAGCTGGTGGCGGGCGATCACGTCGCGCAGCCCTGCGGCCAACCTTTCGGCCAGGCCGAACATATGCTGGTAGGCGGCGTCGGTCATCACCTGGGCCAGGTTGGCGCGCATGGCGGCCATGGCCAGCAGGTTGGCCGTGAGTGTGGTGCCGATGCCGCTATGCCCCGGCGGCGCGTGGCGCTTGGCCGCTTCGGCGCGGCGGGCAACATCTTCGGTAAAGCCGTATACCGCGCACGGCACGCCGCCGGCCACCGGTTTGCCTACCACGAACAAGTCCGGCTGCAGGCCGTAGGCGCCGGTGTAGCCGCCAGGTCCGCTGCTGATGGTGTGGGTTTCGTCTATCAGCAATAGCGTGCCGTACTGGCGACACAGTGCCTGCGCTTGCTGCCAGAAACCGGGCGCGGGCAGCACCATGCCGATATTGGTCATGGCCGGTTCGGCCAGCAGGCAGGCCACCTGCCCGTCCTGCAGCGCAGCTTCCAGCGCCGCCAGATCGTTGAACTCGATACTGCGCGTGTGTTGCGTGATGTCGTACACCTGGCCCAGCAGGCTGTCGCGGGTTTGCGGCTGGCCGTCTACCAGGTCGACAAACACGTCGTCCACCGTACCGTGGTAGCAGCCGTTGAAAATCAGCACCTGGCTGCGCTTGGTGATGGCGCGCGCCCAGCGAATGGCAAAGCGGTTGGCGTCGGACGCCGACAGCGCAAACTGCCAGTACGGCAGGCCAAAGCGGCGCGCCAGCTCCTCTGCCACCCACACGCCGTCGGCGCTGGGCAGCATGGCGGTATAGCCCCGCTGTGCCTGGCGGGCGATGGCGTCGGCCACCGGCTGCGGGCTATGGCCGAACATGGCACCGGTGTCACCCAGGCAAAAATCGACATAGTCGTGGCCGTCCACGTCGCGAAAACGTGCGCCGCGTGCCTCATCGACATACAGCGAAAACGGCGTGGACCAGTCGTTCATCCAGTGCAGCGGCACACCAAACAGCAGATGGTTGGCCGCATCGGCAGACAGCGCGCGCGAGCGCGGCATGCGGCTGATAAAGGCATCGCGTTCGGCGGCCATCAGGGCCTGGGCTTTGTCCCAGTCTATGCCGTGGCGGGGTGGGGTCATGGTGTGCTCCTTTGTATTGCGCATGATGCGGCCAACCTTGGGGCGGTGCCGCATGATTCTTTTATCGATATGCAATGCGTTCAGACGTGCAGCTGCAGGTGCTCGCGCTCCCAGGCGGTAATGGCACGGTTGAAGGTTTCAAACTCCTTCTCTTTTACCGCGCAGAACGCCTGCACAAAATCATTGCCCAGAATATCGGCCAGCTCGGGGCAGGCCTGCATCAGCTCTACTGCGTCTTCCAGGCTGCGTGGCAGCTCGTAGTCCATGTCGTAGGCGCTGTCGTCCATGGGCGCAGAGGGCTCAATGGCCTGCACCATGCCCAGGTAACCGCAGGCCAGCGTGGCGGCCATGGCCAGGTAGGGGTTCACATCCACGCCGGGCACGCGGTTTTCCAGCCGACGCGCAGCGGGGCCGGATGGCGGAATGCGAATACCGCAGGTGCGGTTGTCGTAGCCCCAGCGCACGTTGATCGGCGCGGCGGTGTGGCGGCTCAGGCGGCGGTAGCTGTTGACGTAGGGCGCGAACATCGGCATGGCCTGCGGCAGATAGCGCTGCATGCCGCCAATGTGGTGAAAGAACAGCGGGCTGGGGCTGCCATCCGGCAGCGAGAAGATATTGTCGCCGCTGTCGCTGCTGACAATGCTCTGGTGGATATGCATGGCGCTGCCCGGCTCGCCTTCCATCGGCTTGGCCATGAAGGTGGCAAAGATGTTGTGGCGATAGGCGGTTTCGCGCACCGCACGCTTGAACAGGAACACCTGGTCGGCCAGCGACATGGCGTCGCCGTGGCTGAAGTTGATCTCCATTTGCGCCGCGCCCACTTCGTGGATCAGCGTTTCCACGTTCAGCTGGGCGGCCTGGCAGAAGGTGGACAGCTCCTGAAAGAAGGGGTCAAAGTCATTGACCGCATCGATGGAAAACGACTGGCGGCCCACCTCGGATCGCCCGGCACGGCCCGAGGGCGGGCGCAGCGGCTCGTGCGGGTTGTTGTTCTGGCGGATCAGGTAAAACTCCATCTCTGGCGCCACCACCGGGCGCCAGCCCTTGTCTTCGTACAGTTTCAGCACTTTGCGCAGCACGGCACGCGGCGAAATGCCCACCGGCTTGCCGTCAAAATCCTCGCAATCGTGAATTACTACCGCTACCGGCTCGATGGCCCACGGCACCAGGCGGATGGTGGCCGGGTCGGGCCGACACACCATGTCCGGGTCGTTGGCGCCGGCAAAGCGTTCGAACTCGGCAAATTCGCCGTTGACGGTAATGGTGAGCACCGCCTTGGACATCTTCATACTGTCTTCGGCCAGAAACAGGTTCTTGGGTACGATCTTGCCGCGCGCCACGCCGGTCATGTCCGGTATCACGCACTCGATTTCGTGTATCTGATGCTGGCGTATAAACGCGGCCAGTGTCTCGTTCATGGTCGTTCTCCTCTGGTCACACCGTTGGTTCCCGTCCTTGCCCAGCGATCCATCCCTTGCAAAACAGAAAACCGCAGCAAATGCAGGCTTGATGGCTGGCAATATAAATTTGATCAAATATTACTGTCAATATTTGATCAAATCTTGGCGGCGCAGGCTGTCGCCTTTCTGCTATGCTGGCGGGCGCCAATTGCCCCTTGACCCTGTTAGCCGCGCGCCGCACTGCGGCCGTGTCATCCGCAGGCAACCGCTGTAAGACACCATGAAGACTGCCAACGCCTCTACCCTGCAAGACGAAACCTACGACACGCTGCGCCACTGGCTGATGCTGGGCCGCTGGCTGCCGGGCGAACGCCTGAAAATCAAGCATCTGGCCGACGAAATGGGCGTGAGCCAGATGCCGGTGCGCGCCGCCCTACAAAGGTTGGCCGCAGAAAAAGCCCTGGTGAACATCCCCAACTGCGGCGTGGCCGTGCCGCAGCTGACGGTGAGCCAGTTTGACGACATCCTGCTCAACCGTATCCTGCTGGAAGGCCAGGCCGCCTGGCTGGGCGCCCGCCAGCTGAGCGAGCCACAGCGCCGCCAGCTGGCCGCGCTCTGCCACGCCATGGACGCCGCCATCGCAGCAGACAACGTAAAAGCCTACCTGGATGCCAATGAGCAGTTCCACCTGCTGCTGTACCAGGCCAGCGGCTCGCCGGTGCTGCTGTCGCTCATCGAAACCGTGTGGCTGTACGTGGGCCCCATTTCCAACCAGCTGCATCAGGACCTGGCAGTGTGGAAAACCATGAACGATGCCCACAGTGCCCTGCTGCAAGCGCTATTCGCCAACGATGCCGACGGCGTGCGCACCGCTATCGAGCAAGACCTACGCACCGCCGGCAGCTATCTGCGGGGGCTATGCCGCGCGGGCTAGGCGCCGCTAACAGCCCCCCCCTACCCTGAGCTGCACCGCCTGGCCGTACTACGGGTACAGTCTGTGTCGGCGCACCTTGGTACAGCTGAGCTGCACCAGCTTGTCAGCGCCGCCAAGCCGCACAGTCGACGCCACCATAAGCATTGCTTATCATTAACACCCCCAATTTCAAGCAAAGCAGGCAATGCAACTGCATCTAGGCACGCTGTACGTGGTACAAGTCACCACTTTTTCGCTCCTGACCCTGGCCGTATTGCTGATGGGCCTGCGCTACCCGCAGGAACGGGCACTGCGCCACTGGGGCATAGGCGGCGTGCTGGCCAGTATCAGCATGCTGCTGATTGCACTACGCCCGGTGATTCCCGCCTGCTGTCAGTAGACGTTGCCAATATCGTGCTGTTTGTGGCGCTATCGCTTACCTGGAGCGGTGCACTAGCGCTGGAGCAGCGCCCGGTGCGCTGGCGCGCGCAGCTGGCCCTGGTGCTACTGGCCAGCGTGCTGTTAGTAGGCATATCCAATGGCCCGGCCGGCTTTGCACCGCGCGCCGTGCTATACAGCGCCTGCTACATGCTGTTCAACCTGCTCACCCTGAAAGTGTTCGCCAGCAGCCCGCACCGGCGGCGTTTGGGCTACCGGCTGATTGCCACCCTGGTATGCATGCTGATACTGGGCCAGGCAGGCCGCATCATGCTGGCGATGTACTTTGGCCATGGCGAGCTGGCTGGCTCGCCGTACTTTGCACTGGCCAACTTTGTGCTGATCCTGCTGGAGTTCGCCAAAATCCTGGCCTTGATTTTTGTTTGCTTCGAAAGCCTGGAAATCCGCTTGTACCAGCTGGCCATGCGCGACCCGCTCACCGGTCTGTATAACCGGCGGGCGTTCCAGGAGCAGGCGCAGCAAAGGCTGGCAGCACAGGCGGGGGAACCCGTGGCCTTGCTGGTGCTGGATCTGGATTACTTCAAGCAGGTAAACGACCGCTACGGTCACCAGGCAGGCGACGAAGTGCTGGTACACCTGGCCAGGCTGCTGCACGCCCAGCTCGCCCCGTTCGATGCGCTGTATGCCCGCAGCGGTGGCGAAGAGTTTGTCATGATGCTCACGGTCAATGCGGCCAACCTGGCGCCCGTCATTGCCGAAAATATCCGCAGCGCACTGGCCGCGCATGCCATCCAGACCAGCGATGGCCAGCAGGTCTTGCAAACAACCAGCATCGGCATCGCTGGCGGCACCGCGGCTCAAGACGCACTACGCCAGCTGGTGATGCAGGCCGACATGGCGCTATACCAGGCCAAACAGCATGGCCGCAACTGCGTACACAGCAGCACGCAAGCCCTGTAAGCCCCATAGAAAAAGCCCCTTGCACCAGACAAGGGGCTTTTTGCCGCTATCCGCTTAGCGCAGCAGGCTGATAGCGTACTGCGGCGTCAGGTTGGCCTGTGCCTGCACGGCCTGGCTGCTATTACTCAGAATCTGCTGCCGCGCCAGCTCGCTACTGGCTGCAGCGTAATCGGCATCCTGTATGCGGCTGCGCGCCGCTTCGGTATTGATGGACGAGGTCGTTAGGTTGTCGATGGCCGAGCCAAAGCGGTTGACCGCAGCGCCCAGGTCTGCGCGGTAGTTGCCCAGCTGTTTGAGATCAGACTGTATCTGCGACAGCGCCGTACCAGGGTTGGACAAATCAATCGTGCCTGTTGCATTGGCATTACTGCTGTAGCCATTGAGCTTACTGGCACCGCTGGTCAGGTCGGCTGCGGTAACGCTCAGCTGCGCTTCCGGCGTGCCCTGCCCGCCTACCTGAAAGGTGGCTGTGTTGCCGCCGTTAAACAGCGGCTGCCCGTTATACGTGGTGCTCTCGATTATCTGGGAGTTCGCCTGGGTCAGCTGGTCGACTTCTTTTTGCAAAGCCGCACGGTTATCGGCGCTAAGTGTGCCGTTGCCAGCCTGCACTGCCAGCTCTTCTATGCGTTGGCTGTTCTGGGTAATTTGCGCCAGCGCGCCATCGGCCGTTTGGGTGAGCGAGATACCGTCGTAGGCATTGCGTATGCCTTGGGTATCCCCTAGCTGCTGGCTGCGCAGCCCTTCGGCCACGGCCAAGCCGGCCGCGTTATCGGCGGCGCTATTGATGCCTTTGCCCGAGGCAAGCTGGGCCAGCACCTGCCTTTTGGCTTGCTCGGTTTGCCGCAGCTGGGCTTGGTTGTTGAGGGCAGAAAGATTGCTATTGATGCTGAGTGGCATGGTGACGCACCTCGGCTACTGATAATTCATTCTAGTGCCAACCCCACCACATTCAATAACAAAGTACTGTTGCAAAACACTTTTTCCCAGCCACCAGCCACATAAGCCACAGCCATGACGCTTGCCATCGATAAAAGACAAGGCTTATAAATGGCATTGTGCACTGCACAAAAGGAGATTGCCATGTGCTCTACCGCGCCCACCCACGCCCCTACCCTGAAAGCACTGAAAACCGCCTGGCACAGCCACCGTCTGCTGTTGGCAGCCCTGCTACAGCTGCAAAACCGCTGGAGTACCCATTTGCTGAAAGAAGACCGCAACCAGCCCGAACACTATCGCCGGCTGCTGCTGCGACTGATTGCCGACCAAGCTGCTTTAGGCTACGACACCGTAGCCTTGCAGCAAGAGTACGACCAGGTGTACCGCCACTGGAGCCAGGCTTATGGCCTGCCGCTGTCAGGGCCAGTGTGGCAATGGCGCAGTGCGCAACAGCGCCGCCAGCAGCGCATCCTGCTAACCCTCACCCGTGCGGCACTACAAAACTGTCAGCTACGCCTGGCCAGTGAGCAGCAGCCTGCCTGAGCACCAAAAAAAACACCGCACGCTTACCGCGTACGGTGTTTTTGCCAGCCTGCCGCCAACCTTACCAGCAGCGCTTGATCAAGGCGCCCAGCTGGATCAGCCTGCCATGGAAAAAGTGACCCGCCGCAGGCAGCACCAGCACCGGTAGCTGCTGCGGGCGTGCCCAGTCCATCACCGCACTTAGCGGGATGACTTCGTCTTCCTCGCCATGGATCACCAGCGTATCGGCAGGCACATCGGGTGTAGCAATCTCGTATTTGCCTACCGCCACGCCCATCAGCAACAGCTTGTCCGTCTCGATGACAGCACGCGTGCGCGCGGCCACAAAACCGCCAAAAGAAAAGCCTGCCAGCGCCAGCGGCAGCTCGCCCTGCTCGGCACGGGCATGCGCTACCACCGCCAGCACATCGTCCACCTCGCCCATACCAAAATCGTGCGTGCCTTCGCTATGGCCCACACCGCGCAGGTTAGGCAGGTAGCAGGCATAGCCCAGCTGCGATAGCGACTTGGCGGCAGTCTGGATGACTTTATTGGTGTTGGTGCCGCCCTGGGTGGGGTTGGGGTGGCAAATCACCGCGATGCCCGTGGCGTCGCCCACCGCCGGGATAAAGATGGTTTCCAGCTTGCCTACCGGGCCGGCGATATCGAGTTTGTGCGGCTGTTTCAGCATCAGACTTTCAGCCTTTCCACGATGCGGCCGTTCACCATGTGTTCTTCCACGATTTCATCGATGTCTTCTTTGTCGATGAAGGTGTACCAGGTCTCTTGCGGGTACACCACCATCACCGGGCCTTCGTCACAGCGGCCCAGACAGCCGGCCTTATTGACACGAATCTGGCCACTGCCGGCCAGACCGCGTGCCTTGATCTGGTCTTTCATATAGCCCAGCAGCTCGCTGGCGCCGTGGTTGTTACAGCACATTTCGCCTTCGGCGCGCTGATTGCAGCAGATGAATACGTGTTTGTCGAAGTAGCTCATGTTTGTCTCTTGCAGGTAGACGGCCAGCCTGGCGGGCTAGCCCGGGTGTTATTCGTCGGAGTCTGCCCAACCGGAAATACCGATCGTGGCAGCGTTATCGAATTTGGCGTACTGACCGATAAATGCCAGCCGCACACGGCCGGTAGGGCCGTTACGGTGTTTACCGATAATGGCTTCGGCCTGGTTTTTCAGGTCGATTTCATCGGGTTTGTAATACGCCTCGCGGTACATGAAGATGATCAAGTCGGCGTCCTGCTCGATGGCGCCGGATTCACGCAAGTCGGACATCATCGGGCGCTTGTCGGTACGCTGTTCCACCGCACGCGACAGCTGCGACAACGCAATCACCGGTACTTGCAGCTCTTTGGCCAGGCCTTTCAGGCCACGCGAGATCTCGCCCAGCTCGGCGGTACGGTTATCGTTACGGCCGGAGCCGCTCATCAGCTGCAGGTAATCGATCACGATCAGGCCCAGCTTGCCGCCGTGCTGGCGCGCCAGGCGGCGGGCACGGGCGCGCAGCTCCAGCGCAGTCAGCGCCGGGGTTTCGTCGATGTACATCGGTGCGTCGGATAGTTTGCCGATGGCGTAGGTCAGCTTTTGCCAGTCTTCGTCACCCAGCTTGCCGGTACGCAGAATGTGCTGATCCAGCCGCCCTACCGAGCCCAGCATCCGCATCACCAGCTGTGCACCGCCCATTTCCATGGAAAACACGGCCACCGGCAGGCCGGTTTCGATGGCCACGTTTTCGGCAATGTTCATGGAGAAAGCGGTTTTACCCATGGATGGGCGGCCGGCCACAATGATGAGGTCGCCCGGCTGCAGGCCAGAGGTGCGGGCATCCAGATCGTGGAAGCCAGTGGGCACGCCGGTGACTTCGTCCGGGTTGTCGCGGCTGTACAGCATGTCGATGCGCTCGACGACTTCTTTCAGCAGCGCCGGCATCTCCAGGAAGCCCTGCTTGGACTTGGCGGTGGATTCGGCAATCTGGAACACCTTGCCCTCCGCTTCGTCCAGCAGCTGGGCGGCATCGCGGCCCTGCGGGTTGTAGGCGGATTCGGCAATCTCGGTACCCACTTGCGCCAGCGCACGCATCACCGAGCGCTCGCGCACGATTTCGGCGTAACGGCGGATGTTGGCCGCAGACGGCGTGTTTTGCGCCAGCGAGGCCAGGTAGGCCAGGCCGCCGATGCTGGCGAGCTCGGCGTTTTTGTCCAGGCTTTCCGACACGGTGACTACGTCGGCCGGGCGGGCAATATCCACCAGGCGGGCAATGTGGCGGAAGATAATGCGGTGGTCGTGACGGTAAAAATCGCTATCCGTCAGCAGGTCGGCTACTTTTTCCCAGGCGCTGTTATCCAGCAGCAGGCCGCCCAGTACCGATTGTTCGGCTTCGATAGAGTGTGGTGGTGTACGAATGGCCGCCACAGAGGCGTCGTTGATATCAAAATCGCTCATAAATCCTGGCTTACCCGACAAGACAACAAAGGTTGGCCGCGGCCAACCCTGGGTGCAGGTGGCCAAAGCCCCTGCCTGATCTGGCTGTGATTCTAGCAGTTTTTACCCGCTACAAAGCCGGAAGACCACGCCCACTGAAAGTTATAGCCACCCAGCCAGCCGGTGATATCCACCACTTCGCCGATAAAAAACAGCCCCGGTACGTCGTTGGCCATCATGGTCTTGGACGACAGCGCCTTGGTGGAGACGCCACCGCGGGTCACCTCGGCCTTTTTATAGCCCTGGGTACCATTGGGCAGCACGCGCCAGTGGTGCAGCGCCTCTGCCAGCTGGCGGCGCTTTTTGGGTGACAGGTCGCGGCCGCGCACGTTGGCGCCCTGGCCTTCCAGCCAGGCATCGGCAAAACGCTTGGGCCAACCCAGCTCGCCCATGGCATTGGCCAGCAGCTGGTCGCTACCGGCACGCGCATCCAGCCAGGCTTCGGCGTCGTTATCGGGCAGCAGGTCGATGATGATTTCCTGCCCCGGCTGCCAGTAGCTGGAGATCTGCAAGATGGCCGGGCCGGACAGGCCTTTGTGGGTAAACAGCACGTTTTCACGAAAACGCACTTTGCCGATGCGCACCTCGGCATCCAGCGACACGCCCGCCAGCGGCGCAAAGCGCGCAGCATCGTCTACGTGAAAAGTCAGCGGCACCAGCGCCGGGTCCAGCTTGGTCACGGGCAAGCCAAACTGCTCGGCCAGCTGGTAACCAAAGGCCGTGGCGCCGATTTGCGGGATGGATAGCCCACCAGTGGCTACCACCAGCGATTCGCAGCTAAAGCTACCGGCACTGGTCGCCAGTTGGAAAAGACCGTTGCGGCCAACCTTTTCAATGGTAACCCCCATGCGGCGGTCCACCCCGGCAGCCTGGCATTCTGCGTCCAGCATGTCGATGAGCTGCTGGCTGCTGTCATCGCAAAACAGCTGGCCCAGCTTTTTCTCGTGATAGGCAATGCCGTGCCTGGCAATCAGCTCTATAAAGTGTTGCGGCGTGAACTGTGCCAGCGCAGAACGGCAGAAATTGGGGTTTTCTGACACATAGCAGTCATGCCGTGCATGGATATTGGTGAAGTTGCTGCGCCCGCCGCCAGAGATGCGGATTTTTTCTGCCAGCTTGCTAGCATGGTCCAGCAGCAGCACCTTGCGGCCACGCTGGCCGGCGGTGGCGGCGCACATCATGCCGGCAGCACCGGCACCTAACACGATTACATCAAACTGCACGGGGCGAACCTCAAAAAGAATTAGCTTATATAGTGTAGTGATTTGGTCAACAATTGGCGATGCTGGCCAATTACAGTAAACTGTAGCAGTCGAACAGCGCATGCTGTTTTGCTTGTTAAC
>JAIXTB010000292.1 GCA_027484385.1 Neisseriaceae bacterium
AGGTGGATGAGTGGCTTAAGTCGCACGCCTGGAAAGCGTGTTCAGGGTAATACCCTGACGGGGGTTCGAATCCCCCCCTCTCCGCCAGAATCAAAAAGCCCTGCGCACCAGCGCGGGGCTTTTTGCTTTGCTGCCGGTGCTGGCAGGGGCTATCACGAATGACTGCGCCGCGCATTGCGGCCCACCTTGCAGAAAGCCCGCCATGACCCACCCCGTAGACGCGCTGATTGCGGCGCTGCCCAAAACCGAGCTGCACTTGCATATTGAAGGCACGCTGGAGCCGGAGCTGATGTTTGCCCTGGCCGAGCGTAACGGCATCAGCTTGCCGTATGCCAGCATCGACGTGCTGCGTGCCGCTTACCAGTTCGACAGCCTGCAGTCCTTTCTGGATCTGTACTACGCCGGTGCTGGCGTACTGCAAACCGAGCAGGACTTTTACGACCTGACCTGGGCCTACCTCGAGCGTGCCCACGCCGACTGTATCGTGCACACCGAAATCTTCTTCGACCCGCAAACGCACACTGACCGCGGCATTGCCTTTGCCACCGTTTACCACGGCATACGCCGTGCGCTGGACGCGGCGCAGGCGCAGTGGGGCATGAGTTCGCGCCTGATCATGAGCTTTTTGCGCCACCTCAGCGAAGAAGCCGGCATGGCCGTGCTGGACCAGGCAGAGCCGTATCTGGCTGGTATCGATGGCTTCGGGCTGGATTCCAGCGAGCTGGGCCACCCGCCGTCCAAATTTACCCGCCTGTTTGCCCGCTGCCATGCGCTAGGCTTGCCCTGCGTGGCGCACGCTGGCGAAGAAGGCCCGGCCGCGTATGTGAGCGAGGCGCTGGACCTGCTGCAGGTATGCCGCATTGACCACGGCGTACGCAGCCTGGAAGACGACGCCCTGGTGCAAAGGTTGGCCGCAGACCGCACACCGCTGACCGTGTGCCCGCTGTCCAACCAGCGCCTGCAGGTCACGCCGGACCTGAGCCAGCACCCGCTGCGCCGCATGCTGCAGGCCGGCCTGGCAGCCATGGTGAACTCGGACGACCCGGCGTATTTTGGCGGCTATCTGAACCAGAACTTCTACGCCTGCCGCGAGGCGCTGGGCCTGACGGCGGCAGAGGTGGTGCAGCTGGTGAACAACAGCTTCGAGGCTAGCTGGCTGCCGGCTGCCGATAAACAGCACTGGCTGGGCGAGGTTGGCCGCATCCATGCGCAGTGGCAGGCGGCACAGGCGGGCTGATTGCCAGCGCTGGCGTCGTAAAAGCACAAGGCCACGGCAATGCCGTGGCCTTGTGCTTTTGCGGGGCTGCTCAGGCCGGGCGCCGGCCGTGGCTCAGGCCTTGCCCTTGGTCAACTGGTGGTGGTCTAGCAATACCTGGTAGCTCTGGCGGGCAGCCTCGGCTAGGTCAGCCTGGCGCGGGTGGCCGGCAAAGACCAGCTCGGCGTCCAGGCTGCGCAGGGCGCGGCGGGCGCTGGTGCAGACCTCTACCGCAGCGTTGAAGTCTGGCGCGCTGATAACGCGGCCATTGCGGATTTTGCGCGCGTATACAGCGGCCATTTGCCCGTATTTCATCGCCATCTCGCAGGCTTGCCAGGCGTTGTCTTCTTCCAGGCTGGCAAACAGCTGCAGCACGGTGTGGCACGCTGCCTCGGCGCGGGCGTGGCGTTTGTCGGCCGCCTGGCGCTCGGCGCTGGCGGGGGCGGGCTTGCTGCCGCCTTGGCGGGGTTTACTCATGGTGTGTCTTCCCGGGCGTGGCCCTGATAAAAGCATTTGGCGCACACGGCGTGGTAGCGCGTGTCGTCGCCGATATCGACTTGCGGCCCTTCTTGCAGGCGCTGTCCCTGGCCGTCTACGCGGATGTGCATGGTGGCTTTGCGCCCGCAGGTGCAGATGGTCTTGATCTCTTCGATGTCTTCTGCCAGCGCCAGCAGCCAGGCGGCACCGGGGAAGGGCTCGCCTTTGAAGTCGCTGCGCAGGCCAAAGCAGATCACCGGTACGTGGCGGGTGTGCGCCAGGCGATGCAGCTGCTGCGCCTGCTGGCTGCTAAGAAACTGTGCTTCGTCGATCAGCACGCAGGCGATGCCCTGGTAGTCTTGCGCCAGAAAGTCGAAGGCAGCATCGTAGGTCAGCGCGTCGCGCTGGATATTCAGCCGCGAGGTGATCTTGCCCACGCCGTAGCGGTCGTCGATGGCGGCGGTATACAGCCGCACGGCCTTGCCCATGGTTTCGTAATTATTGGCGATCTGCAAAAGCTGGGTGCTCTTGCCGCTATTCATCGCCGCGTAGCGGTAAAAAAGTTTGGCCATGGGCGTGTGTGTACTTAAGGGGCTGGCATTTTAGCCCAAGCGGGGTGGGGTGTGCGAACAGTGCGTTTGTGCTGGCGACTTACGTTTACGGAAGCGGACCGTTATCATGATGCTGCATTGCACACAAAGGGACACCATGGATAAGACACTGCCTTTGCTGGACCGCCGTACCATCACCATGCGCTGGGGCGATATGGACGCGGTAGGGCACCTGAACAATACCTATTATTTTCGCTACATGGAGCAGATCCGTGTGGAGTGGCTGGATGCCGTGGGTTTTCCCATCGACCCGGCCGGTATCGGCCCGGTGCTGGGCAGTACCAGCTGTACCTACAAGCGTGAGCTGTCCTACCCGGCTACCGTGGTGGTCACTACCGCAGTGGTCAAGGTTGGCCGTAGCAGCCTGACGCTGCGCCATCATTTCTATCTGCAGGGCGATGACAGCACGGTGTACGCAGTGGGCGAGGCCACGCTGGTGTGGGTGGATTACCAGGCAGGCAAGTCGGTGTCCATCCCCGAACCTATTCGCGAGCGGCTACGTGCCGCCGGGGCCGAGGCCTGACGCAGGCCGCTGCATGAAAAAGGCGCCTCTCGCATGAGTGGCGCCTTTTGCTTTGTGGCGGTATGGGGTCAGTCGCGCTCGCGCAGCTTCTGCCGGATGATGTCGCGCACCAGGAAGCGGCTGGGGTGGATGGCGTCCATGATGGGCTTGGGCAGCGGCGCCGGTTCGTTGTCCAGCAGGCTGGCCAGTACCTCGCCGCATAGCGGGGCGGTGACCATGCCGCGCGAGCCGTGTGCGGTGCTGACAAACAGGCCGGTGACCTCGGGCGCGCTCTGGCTCAGTTTCAGCGAGGCATCGCGCCCCAGCGGGGCGTACAGGTCGTTGAAGGCTTCGCGGTCCACAATGGCGCCGCACATGGGCAGGTAGTCCGGGCTGGTGCAGCGCAGCGCGGCGCGGCCGCTGCACTGGCTGGCGCTCAGGCTATCGCCGCCCAGTGCCTGGTGCAGCGCCGGGCTCATCTGCGCCAGCATGTCCAGGTTTTCCTGATGTTCGCTGTTGCAGGGCTGGGTGTCGCTGGTATCAAACTTGAACGTGGCGCCCATGCAGTGGGTGCCGTTGCGCGCCGG